>CALDZS010000051.1 GCA_937944065.1 uncultured Amylibacter sp.
TCGACCAAAACCATGCCAGCAATGGTCGCAGGCTTGCCTGCGTTCTCGCGCGCGCATTGGGAAGGCAAAGATTTCACGGATTCCACTTTGGTTCCGGGCCTTGGCAGTGGACCTTATATTTTGGACAAACTGGATGTTGGACGTTCAGTTGTTTTGAAGCGTGATCCAAACTGGTGGGGCAAAGATTTACCCATCAACCAAGGTCGCTACAATTTCGAAACCCTGCGTGAAGAGTATTTCGGCGATGCCACTGCTGCATTCGAGGCCTTTAAAGGCGGTGCATTATTATTCCGTGTCGAAGGCGAGTCTAAAAAATGGTCGACCGGATATGACTTCCCTGCAGCCAAAAAAGGCTGGGTTAAAAAAGAAGAGATTGCCGACGGTGACCTGCCCGTGGCCAGTGGTTTCTTTTTCAACTTGCGTAAGGAAAAATTCAAAGACATCCGTGTGCGCGAAGCATTGGGCATGATGTTCAATTTTGAATGGTCAAATTCAACCCTGTTCTATGACTTATATAAGCGCCAAGACAGCTTCTGGGAAAACTCAGCACTAGAGGCTACAGGACTGCCCAGTGCAGAAGAATTGGCCCTTTTAGAGCCGTTGAAAGAATATTTCCCTGACACCCTATTAACCAGCGAACCCGTGACGCCGCGCGTGTCTGGCAAAGGTCAGTTGGATCGCAAGATCGTGCGCGCCGCGTCAAAATTGTTAGATGATGCTGGCTGGAAAATCGTCAACGGAAAACGGACAAAGGACGGCGAAGTGTTAAGTGTCGAGTTTATGTTGGCATCGAGCACATCTGAACGGTTCATTACTCCGTATATTGATAATATGAAAAAACTGGGTGTCGAAGGATCAATTGCCTTGGTTGACACGACACAATTTCTGGAACGCCGTGGCAGCCATGATTTTGACGTGCTCACATCGCGGCACGTGACTTATCTAACGCCTGATACTGGACTGCGCCAATGGTTCGGATCCAAAAGTGCAGATGTAGATTCTCGTAACTTCACGGGTCTAAAGAACAAAGGTATTGATACGTTGATCGATCATGCTTTGGCTGCCGAGGATCGCGCTGAAATGACCACCGCGATCCACGCTTTGGATCGAGCCCTACGGTCGCTTCGTATTTGGGAGCCGCGCTGGTACAACCCCAACCACTGGGTCGCATACTGGGATGTGTTCGAGCATCCAGAAAATATGCCACCTTACGCACTGGGTGTAGACGATTTCTGGTGGTGGGATCAGGCCAAAGCGGATAAGTTACGCGAAATTGGTGCATTAAGGTAAGAAAACCAAACTATGGGCGCGTATATCCTCAGACGATTATTGCTGATGATCCCAACGATTTTGGGTATTTTGCTAATCAACTTTACCTTGGTACAGTTCGTGCCGGGTGGACCTGTCGAACAAATTCTAGCCCAGTTGGAAAACGAAGCGAGCGCCACTGATCGTATCAGCGGCGGCAGCAACGAGGCTGGCGGCAGTCGCGGCGAAAGTTCCTATCAAGGTGCACGTGGTCTACCCAAAGAGTTTATTGAAGATTTGGAAAAAGAATTCGGTTTCGACAAACCACCCGTCGAGCGGTTCTTAAACATGCTCAAAAACTATTTGGTGTTTGATTTCGGTGAAAGCTATTTCAGATCGATTAGCGTGGTCGACTTGATCTTAGAAAAGATGCCCGTCTCGATTACCCTTGGTCTTTGGTCGACCTTGCTGGCCTATCTAGTTTCCATACCACTTGGCATCAAGAAAGCCGTGCGCGATGGATCAAAATTTGACAGTTGGTCAACGGGTATCATCATTATGGCCTACGCTATACCCGGATTCCTATTTGCTATTTTGCTATTGGTCTTGTTCGCAGGCGGATCATATGTGCAATGGTTCCCGTTGCGTGGTCTAACCTCTGACGGGTTCGAGGATTTCACCCTGTTCGCCAAAATCAAAGATTACTTTTGGCACGCCGCCCTTCCCGTTATCGCTTCCACTATCGCGGCCTTCGCGTCACTGACCCTCCTCACCAAAAACTCGTTCTTGGACGAGATCGGCAAACAGTATGTCACGACAGCACGTGCCAAAGGCCTGTCCGATGGCAAAGTCTTTTATGGCCACGTCTTTCGCAACGCTATGCTAATTGTCATCGCTGGATTTCCTAGTGCATTCATCGGTGTGTTCTTTGGCGCCAGCCTGATCATCGAAATTGTATTCTCTCTCGATGGGTTAGGCCGACTGGGGTACGAAGCAGCCGTGACACGTGATTATCCCGTGTTCTTTGGTACGCTTTATGTGTTTGGTCTGATGGGTTTGATCATCAACCTGATCTCTGACTTGACCTATGTTTGGATCGATCCGCGTATCGATTTCAAAAGTAGGGACACATGATGGGGCGCTTTATCAAATCCCCCATCGCCAAACGTCGCTGGGCCAACTTCAAAAACAATCGCCGCGCCTATTGGTCGCTTTGGATTTTCCTAGGCCTGTTTTTTACCTGCCTCTTTGCAGAGGTGGTTTCGAACGACAAACCTTTGTTGGTATCCTACAAAGGCCAACTACACACACCAGCATTCAAGTTCTATGCCGAAACCGCGTTTGGTGGCGAGTTCGAGACCGAGGCGGAATACCCAGCCCCGGAAGTTCAGTGTTTGATCAAATCTGGCGGGCTAGAAGCCTGTTGGGATGATCCCAAATCCGTCATGGATGACGCAACAGACGGGATTATTGATGGTCAGCAGATCGATGCAGGTTGGATCATATGGCCGCCGGTTCCTTACAGCTTCAACACGATCAACTATGATGTGAAAACCGCCCCTGGCCCTCCTGACGCAGCCCATTGGTTTGGCACAGATGACCAAGCTCGCGATGTGCTAGCGCGCGTCATCTATGGCTTTCGCATCTCAACAGTATTCGCATTTGTCGTGGTATTCTTTTCCAGCATCATCGGTATTATTGCAGGCGCGCTGATGGGATATTTTGGTGGTATCACCGATCTAATCCTACAACGCGTGGTGGAAATTTGGCAATCCATCCCGATGCTGTATGTGATCATCATCGTCTCGGCCATTTTCACAATCAACTTCAGTATGCTTACCCTGCTCGTGATTCTATTCTCGTGGACGGGTTTGGTAGGATTGGTACGCGCCGAATTCCTCCGCGCTCGCAACTTTGAATATGTAAGATCAGCACGCGCATTGGGTGTCTCGGACCGCACCATTATGCGCCGCCATCTATTGCCGAATGCCATGGTTGCGACATTAACGTTTCTACCGTTCATCATCACTGGCGCAATTGGATCACTGACAACGCTCGACTTTTTAGGTTTCGGCCTGCCGCCAAGTTATCCATCCCTGGGCGAGCTGGCATTGCAGGCAAAGAACAACTTGCAAGCCCCTTGGCTGGCCTTCTCTGCCTTCTTCTCAATCACCATAATGCTGTCGCTCATGGTCTTTATATTCGAGGGCGTGCGTGATGCGTTCGATCCTAGAAAGACGTTCAAATGAGTGTTGTGTTAGACGTCCAAGATCTCAAGATCGCCTTTAATGATGCGCCGCCATCGGTCGATGGGGTCAGCTTTACAGTTAACGCGGGCGAGACTGTTGCATTGGTTGGCGAAAGCGGCTCGGGCAAATCTATCACCGCGCTCTCTTCTGTTGCTTTGTTACCCGACAGCGCCACGGTCACTGGGTCAATCACCTATCGCGGCACCCAGATGATTGGCGCGGACAAGCAAACCCTGCGTCAAGTTCGCGGCAACGATATCAGTTTTATCTTTCAAGAACCAATGACGTCATTGAATCCGCTGCACCCCATTGAAAAGCAATTAAGCGAAAGCCTTGCGTTGCATCAAGGCATCGCACCGCGTGACGCCCAACCCATGATTATTGAGTTGCTGGAAAAAGTCGGCATTCGCAACGCGGCAGGCCGATTGAATGACTACCCTCATCAATTATCTGGCGGCCAACGCCAACGTGTGATGATCGCAATGGCGCTGGCCAATAAACCTGACCTGCTGATCGCAGACGAGCCCACAACCGCGCTGGATGTGACGATCCAAGCACAAATACTGACCCTGCTGGCTGACATTCAAAAGGCTGAAGGCATGGGGTTGCTATTCATCACCCATGATCTTGGCGTCGTGCGCAAAATTGCCGACCGTGTTTGTGTGATGCGAAACGGAAAAATCGTCGAAGCTGGGGTTACGTCCGAGATTTTCGATAACCCTCAGCACCCATATACCAAAATGTTGCTAGAGGCCGAGCCAGATGGCCTGCCTGAGCCCTTAAACGCAGATGCAGCCGAAGTCTTACGCGCCGAAAAACTACGCGTGTGGTTCCCGATCGAGCGGGGCCTTATGCGGTCGGTCGTCGGCCACGTAAAAGCTGTGAATGATGCGAACTTCACCATCCGCGCGGGGGAAACGCTGGGTGTGGTGGGCGAAAGCGGGTCTGGCAAAACGACTTTGGCCTTGGCCGCAATGAGGTTGATCTCGTCCAAGGGCGATATCTTTTTTCAAGGCCAAAATGTTCAAGGTCTGCGCAACAAGGCCCTGAAACCTTTGCGAAAAAACATGCAAATGGTGTTCCAAGATCCGTATGGTAGCCTCTCTCCTCGCATGACCGTGGGTGAAATCGTCGCCGAGGGTTTAGGCGTTCACGGATTGCAGCCCGGTATGGACCGCGACAAGCTCGTCGAGGAAATTCTCGTCGAAGTGGGTCTTACACCCGAAATGATGCACCGGTATCCACACGAGTTTTCTGGCGGCCAACGGCAACGCATCGCCATCGCGCGCGCAATGATCCTAAGACCCAAGCTGGTAGTGCTGGACGAGCCGACATCGGCGCTGGACATGACTGTCCAAGTTCAGATTGTCGACTTGTTGCTGGACCTGCAAAAGAAGTATGGCTTGGCTTACTTGTTCATCAGCCACGATCTACGAGTTGTCCGCGCCTTATCGCACAATGTGCTGGTGATGAAGCAAGGTGACATTGTTGAGTCAGGTACAGGCCAGCAAATATTCGAGGACCCGCAAACCGACTATACCCGCGCTCTGATCTCTGCTGCTTTCAAGTTGAAGGCGACAGGCGGGGTATCCGAATAAACTTGCACGGATTGCGGAAAAATCCACTTGCAAAGCGCGGGCGTGGCGCGTAGATCACCGCCTAGTGGACCCGTAGCTCAGCTGGATAGAGTACCTGACTACGAATCAGGGGGTCAGAGGTTCGAATCCTCTCGGGTCCACCATTTCCTCCCTTCTCAGGCGACACATAGTTTTGCCAGTTCCACCCATAGCCTTACTTTTTCCACCGTATTGTTTTGCCATCCATCGGTTTGCTAGATTTTCGGACACTTCGCTTAGGCTCGTATAGGTTGGTTTTGAGCAAAGCGCATTGGCGTGCATGGTCATGCCTATTTCTGTTGCGTGCGCGGGGACACCCCCCGTTCTAGATCGACTTGGATAACAGCAGACCATTCCCACAGCGAGGCTGAACGTCAAACTTGGGTACAAAGCAGTGGTGTGACCCGATGTTTGAAAAGTCTGTTTTCACCCCAAAGAGGGCCGCACTGCATTTCATGTTAGGGTCAGTTGCTC
>CALDZS010000052.1 GCA_937944065.1 uncultured Amylibacter sp.
GACGAAAAGCTTTGCAAAAACCCTGATCGAACGCAGTTAGAAAACGCCTGCTACAGTGCACAGCAGCATGGCGATGCTTTTGTTAAGTTCTTAGAGTATTTGAAGGCCAACCTAGAAGGTCTGACGCGCGCGCGCATTGATCGATCTTGGGTCACGCAATCAACGGCGTTGCAAGATGTATCGAAATGGGTGGCCGTAGATAAGTTGTTAAAGCCCAAGAATGCCAAAGAGCTAGGATTGCTCGGGGCTCAGCAAACTTACGTGTTTCAGATCGAAGACATCTATTCCGAAACGATCGAGGCCGCCACACGGGCGGCCTATCACGTTGATTACCAGAAGTTTGGGTTTTCGAATTGGGAACCGGTTTAAGCGGCCTTGTTCGATAGAACTTCGGTTAAGATGCTAAAGATTGTGCTGGCATCCGTGTTCGCGCGCAATTTTGCACGAACATTTTCAGACCGCATGGTGCGTGATACCAATGCCAATGCTTTCAAGTGATCAGCGCCTTCGGCAGCAGGTGCCAACAGGGTGAAAATCAAGTCGGCTGGTTGACCATCCATAGAATCAAAATCGGTTGGTTTTTGCAACAGAACGAACAATCCACGGACTTCGCTGATATCTTCAAAGCGCGCATGCGGTATTGCGACCCCGTTGCCAACGCCCGTTGATCCCAGCTTTTCGCGATCAAGCAAAGAAGTTAAAACAGTATCTGCATCCATTTGGTAAACGGATGCAGCAATGTCAGAGATTTCTTGTAATAGCCGCTTTTTGCTGGTGGTTGCCGCGAGTACTTTTACGGCGTCTTTGTGCAAAATATCATTCAAGTCCATTATCAACCTCAATTAAGATTGGTGCCCCTATTTCATATTTGCGGGGTCAATCCAACCAATATTTCCATCTTTTCGTCTGTAAACTACGTTCAGCCCTTTACTGCCTTCGTTTTCGAAGAAAAGAACATTTTCGTCCGCCAGCTCCATTTGCATGACCGCTTCGCCTACTGACAGTGACTTAATTCGTGTTTCCATCTCTGCGACGATGATAGGCTGCAAGCTTTCTGGTTCAGCGGTAGTGTCCGTTGCCTGATCACTTTCGAGGATATACGACGAAGCGCCCGAAAACTCAACGGGTGTCGTCCGTTCTTTGTGGTGGTCTTTTAGACGGCGTTTGTAACGGCGCAGCTGTTTCTCCATCTTTTCTGCGCAACCATTAAAAGAATCATAGATTTCGTTGGCTCTGGAATGGGCATTAACGGTTAAACCAGTGGAGAGGTGCACTGTCGCCTCGCAGGCGTACTCATGGGCGATTTTTGAGAAAGTAATAACGGCCTCGGTCGGGCGTTCTGCATATTTGTTAACAACCTCGCCCAGCTCGTCTTTGACGTGTGTTTGTAGTGATTCGCCTACATCGATATGTTTTCCGCTAATTTGGTACCGCATAAAGTCTCCTGTTACGGGGCCAAACTAAGAGTTTGGCCAGTTAATTTAGTCTAGGAACGCCGCAGAACCTGGCCCAGGTTTCCCTAGGCCAGATGATTTTTACTACGCTTTCCAGATAGACATAGTTTAAACCTAGGCCGTAGTTATTAATCAAACAATATTGATTTTAGTAAAAAAGTGGCGAATACTGCGCACACGCAAAGTGCCGCCTATATTTTGAAATCTTCGCCAAGGTAGACGCGACGCACGTCTTTGTTTCGCACCACTTCGTCTGGTGTCCCGCTCATCAAGACAACACCATCAAACAAAATATAGGCGCGATCTACGATCTCTAGCGTTTCGCGGACATTGTGATCGGTGATTAACACGCCGATATCACGATCTTTTAGTTGCCCCACCAAGTCACGAATGTCGCCAACGGCAATTGGGTCAACGCCTGCAAACGGTTCGTCAAGCAATACATAGTTTGGGTTGGACGCCAGACATCGCGCAATTTCCACACGGCGACGTTCGCCGCCAGATAGGGCCACAGCGGGTGATTTACGTATGTGGGTGATTGAAAACTCTTCTAACAGCTGTTCTAGGCGAGCCGCGCGCTTTGCGCGATCAGGTTCCCATAATTCCACAACAGCCGAGATATTTTTTTCCACTGTCAGGCCGCGAAAAATGCTTGCCTCTTGCGGCAGGTATCCCAGTCCTAGATTGGCGCGGCGATACATTGGCAAGTGCGTCGCATCCTTACCGTCAACGATAACGGTTCCCGTGTCGGGTGCGACCAGCCCAGCAATGGAGTAAAAACAGGTTGTCTTGCCTGCACCATTTGGGCCTAGCAACGCCACAACCTCGCCTCGGTTCAAGGACAGATTCACATCGCGCAGAACCACCTTTTCCTTATAAGCTTTGCCTATATTGGTGACCGAAAGGCCAGTGTCGGAGCTTGTGGTCATTTCGGATTAAAAACAGTCTTTACGTTGCCAGTAACTGTGGCCTGATTTGTGGACAAATCCAGCCGCAACCGGTCGCCAGAAATTGCGGTGGCACCTTGCAACAACAGTACACTGCCGGTCAGAACAACCACATTTGTTTTCACATTATAATTGGCCGATTGTGCTTCTGCTGATTCCGAACCGTTGGTGAACACAACTTTGCCCTTGGCCAAGATATCAGAGATGGCTTTGCCGTTGGGATCATATTGTACCGTGATCATATCGGCGCCAAACCGTACGTCCCCTTGCGCCACGACAGCGTTTCCGGAAAAAACAGCCGAATTACTGGCCTGTTGTACGGTCAGATTATCCGCCGTCATTTCGACCTTTTGATCTGTGCTGTGTGTCGGGCCAGACAAGGCGATGCCAGTTTGCGCATTAGCAGAACCTGCCAGCGTTGTTGCAATCAAAGTTATTTTTAAAAAATGCTTCATTCATCAGATCCTGTCGTGCCTGCGGGAATGTATACCAGCTTTACCCCGCCTGTGAACAGCAGAACTGCTTGGCCGCCTTCTGGCACGGAATCTAGGTTTTGGCGTGCTTCCAACCCACCCGCCTCTATCGAACCAGTGGGCCCTTCGGCGATGATGCGTCCGAGGCTGCGCGCGTTGCCGGTTTGGAAATCAATGCTGATCTCTTCGCTGCGCGCGGTATAGCCGTTGGAAATTACCAAACTGACATCACCTGTTAGGGTTGCGGATTTTCCTTTGATGTCCAGAACGCCCGTAGTCGCCTTTGATGTAATGGCCAAACCCTTGCTGGTATTAAACTGCGCGCTGGGAAATTCCAGCAAGATGCGGCTGGGCTTAGGGGCGTCTGGTAAGGCCTGTTTGGCGGACAATGTAAATGCCTCGCCGTTCGAAGTAACACCTGCGAAATGCGGTTTGGTAATTTTTTGACCCGTGGCCAGATCGGCCATTTCAGCCGTGGTGAATATCAACCCATCGCGAATCGCGTCTTTTTTACTGAAGGTAAAGATACTGACGAACAGCCCCAGCGCCACAACGGGTAAGACATACTTTAGGACTTTGATGAACCGCGTGTATCTATCTGGTTGGGACACGTGGCGATCCTTAGTGGGCGAATATATCTTGTTCTGGCCAGCCTGCCAGATCAAGTGCTGCACGGGTGGGCAAGAAATCAAAGCAAGACTGGGCAAGCTCCATTCGACCCTCTCGTTTCAAGTTCACATTCAGCTTGTCCATAAGCCCATGCAAATACAACACGTCAGATGCCGCATAATCCAATTGCGCGGTGGTCAGCGCATCTGCGCCCCAGTCCGACGATTGCTGTTGTTTGGAAACGTCCACAGCCAGTAATTCATGCAGCAGGTTTTTCAATCCATGACGATCCGTGTAGGTGCGTACCAGTTTCGATGCGATTTTGGTACAATAGACAGGCGCTGTGACAGTTCCGAAATGGTTTTGTAACGCGGCGATATCAAAGCGTGCGAAATGAAACAGTTTTATTTGATCTGGATTCGCCAACATTGCGCACAGGTTCGGCGCCTCCGTGTGGCCCTGTGGGATTTGTACGATGTGCGCATTGCCATCGCCCGATGACAGTTGAACTACACACAACCTATCACGATGCGGGTTAAGCCCCATGGTTTCAGTATCAATTGCCACCACTGGACCCAGATCAACATCACTGGGCAAATCGCCCTTGTGGAAAAAATTCGTCATCGCTTTTCAATCCGCTCATTTCTGTTTCTGAATTGGTTATCTGCCCGCCAAGGCGGGGAATCAACCATTTCTGAGGGTGTTTACGGTTTTATAGCAAAGTTTTTCATATAAACTGTTGAAACCACAGTGGATTAGATTACCTCGGATACTGACTAGGCAAGGATTTGACCCGTGAAGCTGTCGCCAGATTTAAAAATTAATTTCTTCCTCGGTGCACACCGTACCGCTGGTCAGCATCTATTTCATCGCATTTCAATTCATTCGGACGCCTTGAGGGAGCACGGCGTTTACGTGCCAACCATGATGGAAACAGGACGGGCATTGTCTGTGGTTGTGCAGTCGCTGAATCAAAAACGCGACATCAATGCTGTGCGCCAAGACTTCTTCGATACATTGCTGGCTGCGGCAGAGGGCGAGGTGAAAACACTGGTTATCATGTCCAAAGGTATGCTCGGCTCTGTCCAAGAACCGTTTTCACCAGATGGAATCTATGGCAGTGCTGCCCGTCGTTGCCAGATGCTGGTGAACCTATTGCAGGGGTTTGATGTCACATTTTTCCTGTCCACGCGGTCCCCAATCCCGTTTGCGATTTCATGTTACGGCGAGGCGGTCGCCGCTGGCCGTGAATATGATCTTCGCGAGTTTATGAACAACATTCCTGGTAACGCCTTGAAATGGTCGGCAACGATCGAAAACATGCTGACGGTTATTCCGCCTGATCGTTTGGTGGTTTGGCCTTACGAAGATTACGAGGCTGTAGGCACCGATGTGGCTGCCCAGATTGCCAATGTTGATAAATCGGTGATTAGCAAAAAGCTACGACCGTTGAACGTTGGCTTGTCGTTGGAAGGTATTGAGGCCTTGAAAAACCATCTCGAGGGCGGGCCAACTCCTTCACCAGCCAAAATGCGAGAGTTGTTTGATCAATATGCCGAAGGGTATCCCAGCGATGAGTTACCACGCAATCATCCTGTCTTCTCGCAAGAAGTAATTGATCATGTGAAATACGCGTACGAAGACGACTGGTATTACATCGAGCGGATCGAGGGGCTAAAAACCTGGCTTAATGAACCAACCTTATAGACCTGTTTTAAGGCGAAAGGTTCAGTTAGATTGGCAGATATGAAACAAGTTCACTTGCATATAGGGCCCCACAAAACGGGCAGCACGGCGTTGCAGGCGTATTTCAAATCCCATGTGGATCTGATCATGGATCAAACAGGTTGGCGTTATGTCGATGACGCTATTGTAGCAGATACTGCCCTGGCGATGAATGAAGAAAATCTGTCTTCATTTGCAGTGCACCTCACATCAATAGGCAGCGACAAGATATTGATTATAAACGAAGACTTTTGTGGTGATTTTCCAATTAGAAATGGCGTCAGAACGCTGTATCCATCGCTTCGATCCAACTTGCAGATGATTAATGATACGTTTGATGATTACGATCTATCGATCAGTTTTTGCCACCGTCAAATGACAACTTGGTTGCAAAGCGTTTACCATCAAAACTTAAAATTCCGCGCGGGTCTAAAGTCATTCGATCACTTTGAAGGTTTGCTTGATTTTCCATTGGATTGGATTGGGCTGCTAACTGATCTAAAATCTGCCATGTCGACCCAATGCACTGTAATTGACTACGACGCGGCTGGGCCAGATTTACATATGGCAATGCTGGACACCTTGGGTGCTGACATTAAAAACCTTCCCGCGTTTGATCCCGCAAACGTTTCGCCCAAGGCGCCTGTTATCAAATTGCTAGAGTTAATAAATCAAAGCAGTTGTTCACGTCCACAAAATCGCGCCGCAAAGACAGCCATTTTGGGCAGTAACGAAGCCAAGGTTGCGCGCGCGCGTTTGGATAGTGTCTTGAGCATTGAAAAAGGAAACTACAGTGACTGGCCTCTGGCAGTTCCAGACGCAAAAGTTTTTCCAGCCCTGTCAGACCGCATTGCCTGGGATATGCGCGCCGACACGCAACCCGATTTTATGCCCGAGGTGGATGTTGATCTGCATGCGGATCGGACACAGTTTTTACCTGAAATTGAAGCAGCGCCCGACGTTTCCAGGGCGCAAATGGTGGATCAAGAAACGCTGTTGCGGTTCGAATTGCAGGGCCAGTCAGTCCTGCAACTTTATCACGGTCTGACCATCAGCTATCTGAGGCGCAATACCGACCACACGCAAAAGGCACGTATCCTGTTTCATCGCCTTTGGAACGAAGAACATGCTTTGTTGTTGGGTACTCTGAAAACGCGATGGTTGATTTCGGCCTTTCAGACATTTGCCGATCATGGCTTGTCCGCAGAGCAGCGCCAAATCGGTGCGGCAGCCTATTACTATGCAAACATGATCAAGGTGCAAGAGGCCGAGCGAAGTTTTGATGGCTTACAGCCGGATACGATTTACAAACAGACTACACCTAATATGCGCCAAGGGTTTCGCGGCCTTGATCGGTTCAAGCTTGGCAACTCTGATATTCTGCCGAATATGAATGCGCATCTTTTGGGTTTGACCGCGCAAGACGAAATCGTTGGTCGTATCGTTGTCGAGTTTATGCGCCGCACTCAGGCTGCACACACAGTGTTTTCGCGCATGGATGAAAATCGCGTCGTGCATGAAATTAAAAATCCGAACTTTCAGAACGCTTGGTCTTTTGGCGTAGAGCCAAAGCCACAGCGTGCAGATGCGCGAATGCGATTGTTGAATCATCTGCCCATGAATTCTATTGGCGCAGAAATTGGTGTTTGGCATGGCCAGTTCAGTCAACATATTTTGGATGTGGTTCAACCGCGTGAATTACACTTGATTGACCCTTGGTCTTATCAGCCAGATTACGACAACACGTCATTCGGCGCAGCGGAAAACGCGCTGAAGATGAACCAAAAATTTCAAGCTGTGACCGATAAATTCGGCCAGATGCCACAGGTCACTATTCACCGCGCTTATTCACAGGATGCGTTGGCGTCCTTTCCAGACGGTTATTTTGACTGGGTCTATATTGATGGAAACCACAATTACGAAGTGGTCGCTGCTGACATATTGTTGGCCGCCGATAAGGTAAAACCAAACGGGATAATCTGTGGTGATGATCTGTTCTGGGAGCGCGATGGCCGTATGCATGTGCGCGACGCAGTTCACGGTTTCCAGCGCGCAAATTCTGATTGGGTCAGTTTCAGCCGCTTTGGCGCGCAGTATGTTTTGCAGCTGTCACGAGGCTAGTTAGTCCGCGCTTTCCAGTGCACCGGTGTAAGAACGATGAAACGCGCAGTAGCCATTTTCTGTTTCGCGCAGATGCGGTTCGATCAACGCGTGCAGCTCTGGTAATTTGTGAAATGGCACAGCTGGATAGCTGTGATGTTCAGCGTGATAGGGCATGTTCCACGCCAACGTTCGTAACATGCGATTGGTATAGGTCGTGCGTGTATTTTCAAGCATATTGGCGACGAAGGCGCAGCGCCCATGTTCTGCTAAAAGGTATAGACGTAAGAATGGCTGGCCCAGCAAAATCGGAATCAGCCACAAGTACAAAAGTGCATAATTCGCCAAAACCAGACTGGTGCCCAGCAGAAACCCATACCCCAAAAGATAGATACGGGATTCAATGCGTATCAATGGTTTGCGTGCTTCTGGCACATATGAATGACGAGACTTGTTCAATGCGTTGCGCAACACCGTTCGCCACTGGCTGACCCAAACGGGCATACCTGAAACGTGGATCAAATAATCACGCCAAGTTTCGGGTTTTGAATGTGTTAACTCTGGGTCTTTGCCAGGAACTTGGGTGTAGCGGTGATGTGCAAGGTGGAAATAGCGAAACCAATTTGCAGGTAGGACAAGGACAAAGCCGCAAATATGACCGACAATCGAGTTAATTCGTTTGGTTGCGAATGGTGTGTGATGGCTTGTTTCGTGCAATAACGTGAACAGGAAAACCAACAACACTCCAAGCGGTAACATCATTAGGGGCCATAGCGGTGCCCGTGAATATACCCATGCCGCGCAAACCGCAATTGCGCCAAAATGACCCAATAGATGTAACAGCCCTGCCCGATCAGACGTACTGGTCAGGCGTTGACGTTCGAGGGGTGTCAATGTTGCAAGAAACTGTTTGTGGTCCATAGATACAGCTTGCAAGCATTAGAATGTAGGCGCAAGTTTTTTGGGAATAACTTGGTGCGCAGAAGAGGACTCGAACCTCCACGTCCAAAGGACACCAGCACCTGAAGCTGGCGCGTCTACCATTCCGCCACCTGCGCACCTCAAGTTGAATTGATCTAGACTTTGACCGTCTGGGTGTCAACGGCATTGGCCTTGCCGCGCCATACGCCTTGCGCTAGAGATGTTGCAACAAATGTCAGCGGAGCATTCACATGTCAGGATCACCTAAACTGGTTACTATTTTCGGCGGCTCGGGTTT
>CALDZS010000053.1 GCA_937944065.1 uncultured Amylibacter sp.
CGGCTCAACCGATCAAACAGAACAATCTCGTCCAGACGGTTCAGGAACTCTGGTCTGAAATGCGCCTGAACAGCGCCCATCACATCAGCCTTCGCGGCCTCTGTATCGGCACCATCTGGCAGTTCTGACAAAGCTTGCGCGCCAAGGTTGGATGTCAAGATGATCAAGGTCTGTTTAAAATCAACCTTGCGTCCCTGCCCGTCGGTCAGTTGGCCATCATCGAGTACCTGCAACAGCACGTTAAACACATCTGGATGCGCCTTTTCGACCTCGTCAAACAGGATCACCTGATATGGACGACGACGGACCGCTTCGGTCAGCACGCCACCTTCTTCGTACCCGACATAGCCCGGAGGTGCGCCAAGCAAGCGTGCAACAGAGTGTTTCTCCATGAACTCGGACATATCAATGCGCACCATGGCTTGGTCATCGTCGAACAGGAACTCTGCCAAGGCTTTGGTCAGCTCTGTTTTACCGACACCTGTTGGGCCGAGGAACATGAACGACCCTAGCGGTCGCTTGGGGTCATTCAAACCAGCGCGCGCGCGTCGTACTGCGTTAGACACAGCATGGATCGCATCAAACTGACCGATTACGCGTTTGCCGATTTCCTCTTCCATGCGCAGCAATTTTTCTCGCTCGCCTTCCAGCATGCGATCCACAGGAATACCTGTCCAACGTTCAACGACTGATGCGATATGCTCGGGGCGTACGGCCTCTTCCACCATTACATCTTTGCCAGCTTTCTCCGCCGTCGCCAGTGACTTTTCCAAATCGGGAATGATGCCATACTGCAATTCACCCATTTTGGCCAAGTTGCCCGCGCGTTTCGCCGTCTCAAAGTCAATCCGCGCTTTATCAAGATCTTCTTTGATAACCCGCGCACCTGCCAACTTGTCACGCTCGGCCTGCCAGCGCGCAGTCATCTCTGATGACTTCTCCTGCAAAACGGCCAAGTCTTTCTCGATCTTCACCAACCGATCTTTAGAGGCGGCATCCTTTTCCATTTTCAACGCTTCTGCCTCGATCTGTTTTTGCAACAGGTCACGATCAATACGATCCAGCTCTTCGGGTTTGCTGTCCACTTCCATGCGCAAACGCGATGCCGCCTCATCCATCAAATCGATGGCTTTGTCGGGCAAGAACCTGTCGGTGATATAACGCTCGGATAGGGTCGCGGCTGCGACCAAAGCCGCATCAGAAATGCGAATGCCGTGATGCAGCTCGTATTTTTCTTTGATCCCACGCAAAATTGAAATCGTATCAATCACGCTGGGTTCTTCGACCATAATCGGTTGGAAACGACGTGCCAAAGCCGCGTCTTTTTCCACATGCTTTTGATACTCATCCAGTGTGGTCGCACCAATTGCGTGCAACTCTCCACGTGCCAGCGCAGGTTTCAATAGGTTCGATGCATCCATCGCCCCATCTGATTTACCAGCACCAACAAGCGTGTGCATTTCGTCGATAAACAAAATGATATCGCCCGCGGCCTCTGTCACCTCGGTCAACACACCTTTTAGGCGTTCCTCGAAATCGCCACGATACTTGGCACCCGCAATCAGTGCCCCCATATCCAGCGCCATTAGGGTCTTGCCTTCGATGCTTTCAGGAACGTCTCCGTTAACGATACGCAGCGCTAAACCTTCGGCAATCGCGGTTTTACCTACGCCTGGTTCACCGATCAAAACGGGATTGTTCTTCGTACGACGAGTCAGCACCTGCATGGCACGACGGATTTCTTCGTCACGACCGATGATCGGGTCGATTTTACCCTTGCGCGCGCGTTCAGTCAGATCGACGGCATACTTTTTCAGCGCGTCATACTGGCCTTCTGCACCTGCCGTGTCAGCTGTTCGCCCTTTGCGCACATCATTGATTGCACTGTTCAACGCCTGCGCAGTTACATCAGCATCTTTCAATATTTTTTGCGCGTCGGATTTGACAATCGCCAGCGCGGTTAGCATCCGCTCCACAGGTACAAAGCTGTCATCGGCTTTTTTTGCCAGCTTCTCTGCCTCGGCTAACACTTTGCCCGTTTGCTGATCCAGATAAATCTGTTCATTGCCACCAGTCACCTTCGGCATCTTATCGACGACCGCGTTCACATCCGCGAGTGCACGGCGCGCGTCACCACCTGATGCGTTGATCAAGTTCGACGCCAAACCTTCGGGATCGTCTAGCAGTGCTTTTAACAAATGTTCTGGTGTAAACCGCTGATGGCTTTCGCGCATTGCGATTGTTTGGGCCGCTTGTATCATACCGCGCGACCGTTCGGTGAACTTCTCAAAGTCCATAACGTCACTCCTTATATAAGCACCTGTTTGAAATGTTGCGCCCGCTATGCGGCACGCTGGGGTACAGGCCTTGTTCTATTAAGATAGTAGCTCGTTGGTTAACTGACAAGATCGCGACCATATTATTCCTGTGCTGTTGCGAGTAACCTGTTTGTTAAAATAGAGCCTCACATTTGTTGTTGTCGTCAAACAGTTCTGAAAGGTCGAGCTTGCAAGACAATCACCAAATCAATCTAGATGTGATCACGTAGCGTGCAATTGAGAAAGATCAATCCGTCGAGACGGCAATGATACACCCCGCCAATGGAACGGGGCGTATCACGTATTCTGCCAACATAAGTTATTGGATATTTGTGACTGTCATCTTGGCAAAGTATCCCGTGAGCAAAGATTTCATTTGCGCATGTAATTCCGCACGATTTCCGCCCGCGCGCTCTTCGCAAATCGGGTCGTCCTCTCCCGATGCTTTGACAATCATGCCACCCATCCGCGTACATTCACCTAAAAAGCTGAAATGCCATGCGTTGGGCAAATCCTGCAATGTTGCACCTTGAATACGCCTACCAACGGGCCGTGCATCAATAGCTGCGGGAATTTGGTCGAATTCACCAAGGTTCATCAAATGGACGGGTGTCCTGATCGACGAAAGGCTTTCATCAGTATATGCCGCAGACAAGGCAGGATCGATGGCAACAGTTCGGGTAATCCGTGCATCTGACATATCCGCTTCGTACTGCATCTTATCAATGTCGATGATGGATGCGCCACCCGCAGCCAACCATTCGCAATCCCATTTGCCAACATTGTCATCGCAATAGGATATATACGCAGCCTTGTTTACACGTGCGCCAGCCAATGCAAGTGCTGTGTGAGCACCCAACGAAAAACCCATCGCAGTAACGCTAGACATATCTGGACTGTATGCGTCCAACGCACCTGACGCTGTGTGGCTCAGAATTGCCGACATGTCTGCAGGCCGCTCCCAAATCTTAACTGTATTCTGCGGAGTACTATCGCCAGATGTTGTGCCGGGATGATTGGGGGCTAGAACCAAATATCCTTGATCGGCGATATGGGAAGCAATCCAAGCCAGATTCACCGCATTCCCACCCGAACCGTGCGACAACAGAACAATTGGGTGCGATCCATGTGCGATGCTGGCGTCCAACGAAACGGGCGTGCCTTTAAACACAGCATTCTTTCCAAGCTGCGTTTTTGTACCGCTAGTCCCATCCTCTGGGTAATAAATGTGCAGAGCAATCGGGGCAGAACGATGCGGTGCGGTTATCATCGTCTGTGCGTAGCCAGCGCCAAGCGCTGACTGAGCCGTCAAAACCGCAAGGCCAGCGGCAGCGGCGGTTGTCTTCATTATAGGTCGTATCATCATGGCATTTATCCTTTTATGTGTGTGGTTGATGATCCCTAACTGTCTTTCATGACGCAAAAATACGTCCTAGATCGGGATGTAGGACGTACTTGATCGCGATATGGGACAAGATAAGGTCGAACCAACCCACAAAGGCCGCCAACACATGATAATGATTCCCCTGCCATTCTTGTTCTCTTTAGCCGCAATGTTAGTGGCGTGGCGTATGTCTAAAAATCTCGAGCGGCAGAATTGGTGGATGATTGGTTTCCTATGCTTATTCGCCCTGCAAGAAGTCCTGATTGGCACACGCTATGGTTACAGTGTTGAATGGATCAAATTTGTACAACCAATCAGCGCCGCTATGTTGGCACCCGCCGCTTATCTTGGATTTCGTAATCCGCCTCTGGGTAAACGCACCTTACTGCATTTAATCCCACTGACGGCTGTTATCACCGCCAGTTGGTCTTGGCTGGTCGTCATGGATTTGGTACTGGCCCTAACCAACGTGACATATGCTGGGTTGCTGGCGGCGTTGGGTTTGCGGGGTGCGGATGCGTTGGATTGGGCACCCCTATCACGAATGCGCAGCTTGCAACGTTTGCTTTGGGTGACCGTAATGGTGTTATTAGTGTCTGGGCTAACAGATGCGCTGATCTCTCTCGATTTTTGGCGAACTGATGGGGCCAACACCAGCAATATCGTTGGGGCCGCAACCTTGTTTGGGTTTGCAACCTTGCTGGGCCTGCTTGTGTTAAATTCTTATCGTGCGGGGAAAACCGCAACCGCACTGGTGGCGTCAGACGTCCCAAACAAAGCCGCGTTCGACACTTTAGACGCCAACCTGAAATCATCAAAGCTATACTCTGATCCAGATATCAACCTAGGCCGTATCGCCCGCCGTTTGCGCCTGCCATCACGCGATGTTTCCCGTGCGATCAACACGCACGCGGGTGAAAACGTTTCGCAATACATCAACCGTTTGCGGATTAACGAAGCCTGCCAAATGTTAACGGAAACCGACATGCAAGTTACCCAAGTTATCTATGCCGTCGGGTTCAATACAAAATCAAACTTCAACCGCGAATTCGCACGGATCACTGGCGATACTCCGTCCGCTTGGCGTGCCAAAGCGGGCTAGAACACTTTACACACGTTCGTGGGCTGTCTAGCCTGGGTAGATCAAACGGAGCCATACTATGAAAAATCTCAGCAGCAGTTTAGGCGCTATTGCCATCGGCCTAGGTATTGCTATCGCTGGCTATTTCATAAGCCAAACCATGTTGAACCACCGCACAGGGTCAAATCCTGCGCGGGTTAAAGGTTTGTCGGAACGGATCGTGCCCGCAGACAGCGCCAGCTGGAACTTATCCTATTCGGTAACTTCCAGAGATTATGATGCGATTGGTGATACCTTCGCAACGGCCACTGCCAACCGCGACGCGATCAACGCGGTGTTGGCCAAAGCAGGCTTTGACGCATCCGAGGTTAACCTATCCCCCTTGCGCAAACGCGATCATGTAGAGCGTGGTGTAGAGCGTCAGATTATCGACAGATACTACTCGGTCAACGGAACGGTTACCATCAGCACGACTGACCCTGCCAAAATCGAACCAGCTCGCACACCGGTTTTCTTGCTGGCGCAAGACGGGATCACTGTGCAAGAGCAATATCTCGACTATCGATTTACAAAGTTAAACGAGATAAAACCAGAAATGTTGCGCGAAGCCACAGAAAACGCGCGCATCGCAGCAAACGAATTCGCTTCTAATGCGGGCGTCAAAGTTGGCGGCATTCAAACAGCATCGCAAGGCGGGTTCCAAATCAATGATGCTGAAACTGGGTCGTTTGGGCTGGATAAAATGGTACGCGTGGTTACCAATATTACCTTCTATCTCGAAAACGACTAATCGCGTTTCTTGTGATCCGCGCCTCCTAGAAGGTCGCGCGTGATACGCTCGAATATCGCGGCCCCGACGGGGATCAACGCATCTGGGAAATCGTAATCAGGATTGTGCAACGCAGCATAATCTTCGCCTGGCCCAAGGCACAGCATTGCCGCTTTCGCACCCCAACCAAATACGCCGAAATCCTCTGACGCGCGCATCGGCAGACCAGCATCGCCATGTGGAATTCCCAGGGCGTCCATCGCCTGTGTGGCAACGCGCACAGCTTCTTCATCATTGATGGAAGCAGCGAATTCATCGCACACCGCAAACGAAACGTCCAAACCAGCTGCCTCCGCAGCATCAGTCGCCAAGGCACGTGCCCTGCTGACCATATCGGCCATCGCGTCATCATATGCCGTGCGCAAGGTAACGTAGATCACCGCGTCGCTTGGCGCGACCCCAAAAGTAGGTTCACCGATATTCACATGCGTGATGGTCGCCAGTTTAAAGTCGCCGTCCAACGCACCCCCTGTACCCAAACCTGCCAAAGCTGGGATCAATGCTGCGACAGCACCAGCAGGCGATACGCCATCCTCTGGTGTGGCAGCATGCGCAGTTTTCCCGCGCAACTTAATTTCCAACCCTTGGGATGCACAATTGATTAACCCCGCGCGAGTGGAAACAAAACCAAACGGTCGGCCGGGTTCATTGTGGATGGCAAAAGCCCAGTCAGGTGTGATTGCGGCAAATGCTGGATCGGCGACGACTGCACGTGCACCGCTGCCGTCTTCCTCGGCAGGTTGAAACATCAACACAACGCGGCCACGCGCCACGGGGTGACGATGCAGCAAACGTGCCAATGCCAGCAACATGACCATGTGTCCATCATGCCCGCATAAATGCCCTTTGCCAGGTTGTTTCGACACCCAAGCCGCATCCGAGATTTCTTGGATCGGCAGCGCGTCAAGTTCAGCGCGAAACAAAACCGTCGGGCCATCCACACCACTATCAAACACCGCCGCGACACCGTGGCCGCCAAGATCCGTGATAATCTGCGACGGCTGTAACGCGGTCAACGCAGTCACAATTGCCCGCGCAGTTTCACACTCTTCGCGAGAAATTTCGGGGTACATATGTAAGTGGCGTCGTAGCTCTGTCAATTCAACAATATCGGAATTCGTCAGCACAAGGATTCCCTTCTTGGTCGCAGCGAACGTTAGTTGCGCTGCACAATAGCGTCAAGCGATGGGTCGTTATTGACTTTTGTCGCGATAGATCACAAAGACGGGCAATCCAAAGGAGAACCCCATGTCTGATGACCGCCTAATCGTTGCCCTTGATGTCCCCAACCTTCTTCAAGCAGGCGAAATCGTCGATCAACTGGGGGACAGCGTTTCGTTCTATAAGATCGGTTTGGGCATGTTGACCGGCGGTGGGCTGGCGCTGGCGAATGAACTGAAATCACGTGGCAAGCGCGTGTTCTTAGATATGAAATTTTTTGACATTGGCGCCACGGTAGAAAAAGCCGTCGCGGGTATTTCGGAATTTGATCTGGATTTCCTGACTGTCCACGGCGACCCGCACGTGGTGCGTGCGGCAGTGGCAGGGCGTGGAGATACGGACCTGAAAATTCTGGCCGTCACCATACTGACGTCACTGGATCGCGATGATTTAGATGCTAGCCTGATCAAGGGTGGCGATATCCACAAACTGGTTGTCGAACGCGCCCGCAACGCACTTGCTGCTGGGGCCGACGGCGTCATAGCCAGCCCACAGGAGGCCGCGATGATCCGTGCACTGCCGGAAGCAGCGGGCAAACTGATTGTCACCCCAGGCGTTCGCCCTGCAGGAGCCGCCTTGGGGGATCAAAAGCGCGTTGCAACACCTGCAAATGCTATCACAGACGGCGCAGACCACATCGTGATCGGTCGCCCTATCTGGTCAGTTAAAGACCCACGTGCTGCTGCATTGGCCGTTTTGGAAGAGCTGAAAACGATCTAATTCGCATCCGCCTTTCGCATAATATCCATCGCTGATGTCTGTACCCACAGTTTCTTGGTGAATTCCACCCTGTCACCCCGCGTGAAATCTATGATACAAATTCTGTATGCCCAGCCTTTGCCGCGATTGTTTGACGCCCATCCCCCCAGCAAAACGCTGCGGGTTGTGCAACTCGCCACGCGTTCTGACGCATCCTGAATTGTTTGATCTATCCATCGCACATATGGACTGCGACGCCTTTTATGCGTCAGTCGAAAAACGCGATAATCCAGACATACGCGACCTTCCTGTCATCATCGGAGGCGGGAAAAGAGGCGTGGTTTCCACAGCCTGTTACATCGCCAGAATTCATGGTGTCCATTCGGCGATGCCAATGTTCAAAGCGTTGAAAGCTTGTCCTGATGCGGTTGTTGTGCGGCCACGGATGGAGGCCTATGTCGAAGTTTCCAAGCAGATACGATTGATGATGGACCAGCTGACACCCGTGGTCGAACCCTTGTCGCTGGACGAGGCATTTATGGATTTGTCAGGTACCGAAAAATTACATGGCGAACCGCCTGCAATTCTAATGGCACGCTTGGTAAAACGCATGGAAGACGAGGTGGGGATATCAGGATCAATCGGGTTGTCCCATAACAAGTTCTTGGCAAAGATTGCATCAGATTTAGATAAACCACGTGGGTTCTCGGTGATTGGTCAAGCCGAAACATTGGATTTTTTGGCCCCGCTTCCGATCAAAAAAATCTGGGGCGTGGGACGTGTCGGACAAGCACGATTGGAGAAAGACGGTATTCGAAATTTCGCAGACCTTCGCCGCCGAGATCGCAAGGATCTGATAGAACGGTATGGCAATATGGGGGATCATTTATGGCACCTGTGTCGCGGCGAAGATACCCGTCGTGTCACCGCGCGTGCCAAGGTCAAAAGCATCTCAAAAGAAACCACATTCTTCGAGGACATTTCTGATATTGACCTACTGGATGGACATCTTTGGCGATTGGCCGAGCAAGTCGCGGACAGGGCCAAAGCCAAAGATAAATCTGGACTGGTTGTCACACTAAAGGTGAAAACGGCAAAGTTTCAAAGCCTGACAAAGCGGATAACGCTGCGAGAACCCACGCAGATGGCCGATCGCATATATGATCACGCACGACGAATGCTAGAAGACGTCATTGATAATGCCCCGTTCCGACTGATCGGTTGCGGTATTAGCAGTTTGCACGAAGCAGAGGGGGCGGATTTGTACAATGATTTGCTGGAAGAGGATGCAGAAATCCGCGCGAAAACGGA
>CALDZS010000054.1 GCA_937944065.1 uncultured Amylibacter sp.
GACGTTGGAAGAAGAGATTGATGTCCCGTTTGAAGCCATTGATCTAACTATCGTCGCAGATGGATCAGCCACGCAAGATGACCTGAACCGCGTCGCGACAGAGGTCGCGAAATTTTGCCCATTGGCGAAACTATTTCGTCAGGCGGGTACCGTAATTAACGAGGACTGGAAAACAGCCAACTAATCAACTTTCTGGGAGGAAAAAATATGAAACTAACACGTAGATTTACACTTGCCGCAGTCATGGCATTAGGATTGATAACTGGCGCAACTGCCCCTGTTACGGCACAAGAAACTATCAACATGATCGCAATCGATGGCTATCCAGCCCGAGCGATGTGGGTCAAAGAGTTTTCGGGTTTCTTTATTCCACGGGTGAACGAGGAACTGGCAAAAACCGGCAACTATTCAATCAACTGGCAAGAGGCCTACGGTGGTCAAATCGTAAAACCACGTGGCGTTCTTGAGGGTATCAAACTTGGCTTGGGCGACATCGGTATCGTGACGACCATTTTCCACAATTCCGCGTTGCCGTCGCAAGGGATTTCAGCCGTGACACCCTTCGTGTCTGCAGACGCCCGCATCGTCGCCAAAGCGGTTGATGAGATTGCAAAAGAATTTCCACAAATGGCAAAAGAATTAGCCGACGAAAACCAAGTTTACTTGGCGACCGGTGTTGTTCTGGATACTTACCAAATGTTTTCAAAGACACCGATCAAATCGCTTGCTGATTTAGAAGGCAAGAAGGTAGCAGGGGCTGGTTACAACTTGCGTTACCTTGAAGGTATCAATGGTGCCGCAGGTGTTCGCGGCGGTTTGCCGAATTTCTACAACATGGTTCAAACGGGTGTCACAGACGCCGCGATGCTTTGGCCAGAGGCAGCGAAAACTTTTAAAATCGCCGAGGTTGCGCCGTACATGTTGAAAGCGGATTTGGGCGCTGTGAATTCTAAAACAGTGACAGTGAACGCAGATGTTTGGGCGAAGCTACCGCAAGAAGTGAAAGACATTTTGCAATCGGTCGCTGTTGAATATCGCGACCATATCGCATCTGTTGCAATGGATCGCGCGGCGGCATCATTGAAAGCTTACACAGATGGTGGTGGAACAGTGGTCGAGATGAGCGCGGACGAGCGCCAATCTTGGGCCGACAGCATGCCAAACATTGCGGTCGATTGGGCGAAAAAGCTGGATGGTGCAGGGGCGCCAGGGTCCGAGATGTTGATTGCTTACATGAACAAGTTGAAAGCAGCTGGCGAGACACCCCTACGCGATTGGGCGGCAGAGCTTAACTAAGCTCTCGCCCGTCGGAGGATATAAACAATGAACGTCACGGCTTTGCGAAAAATCCAATCTTGGGTCGTGGCGGTTGCTATTGCGGCGAATGTCCTCGGGGCGTTCGTCCTGTTGGCGCTAGTTGTGGTTATGAATATAGACGTCATTTCGCGCGGGGTGTTTCATGCACCATTTCGTGGTGTCATCGAGGTTGTGATATTCTCGCTCATCTTGATCGTTTTTCTTCAACTTCCTGATGTGGTTCGCACGGGGCGGTTGACGCGATCAGACGGTTTTCTGTTGCTTCTGAGAACAATGAGCCCGCGCGCCTATCAATGGCTGTCGCGGTCTTTGGATGCAATCGCATGTGTTTTCATGTGCTTGATCCTTTGGACAGTTTGGCCAGAGTTTACCGAGGCCTATGAAAGTTGCCATTTCTTTTCGCAACCAGAATTCGGCCCAGCGCCGACGGGTAACTTTTGGGTTGACCTAAAATCTGCGATGGCACGCTGCGATTATTTCGGCACGCCAGGGATTTTCACCGCACCATGGTGGCCTGCGCGTCTAGCCGTGGTGTTTGGCACAGCGCTTGCGGCCATTCTTTTCTTTTTTAAAACCGTGATGCCAGATGTGCAACATGGCGTGCCAAATGTTGGAGACCTTTGATGAGCCCTGTCGAAATTGGCATGTTGTCCGTCGCCGCAATTGTCGTACTGGTTTACCTGGGACTGTATATTCCCGTAGCCCTCGGCTTGGTTTCTTTCACGTCTATCTGGTTAATGTCAGGTAAACCTATCCTCGCATTCAATTTCCTTAAGGTCGCTGTCGGTGACGGTGTGACTGAGTATACTTTTGCTACAATTCCTTTGTTCACATTGATGGGATTGCTGGTGTCCAAGGCGAGGTTGGGGCGGGACATCTATGAGGTTATGAATTCCGCCTTTCGTAAGGTGACGGGCGGAATAGGCATGGCAACAGTAGGTGCGAACGCTGTATTCGCCGCCATCACGGGATCATCAATTGCATCGGCTAGTGTTTTCACCAAGATATCAGTGCCAGAAATGATACGCCTACGCTACAACCCCAGGTTTGCCGTTGGGGTGGTTGCAGGATCTTCAGTTTTAGGGATGATCATTCCACCAAGTGCAATGTTAATTATCTATTCGTTCGTAGCAGAGCAATCGGTAGGGGACATGTTCCTAGCGGGTATCGTGCCGGGTCTGATTTTGACAGGGGCCTACGTATTTGCGATATTCTTGATGGCACGGTTTTGGCCATCATTCATAGGCAAGGATATTGCATCTGATGCGTCGGCGGTACTAAGTTGGCCAGAGATTTTCACGAAGTCTTGGCCTGTCTTCGGGCTGGTTGGTTTGGTTCTAGGTGGTATCTATACAGGGTGGTTGACGCCAGTCGAGGCGGGGGCCGCGGGGGCCGCACTTGCCTTGTTCATCGCATTGATGCGCCGTTCCATCAGCCGTGCAGATTTTTGGAGTACCTTGGTTGAAACAGGTCATATAACAGCAGCGATTTTGTTGTTGATTATGATGGCATCGTTTTACAGCCGCATGTTGGGATATGCTGGTTTGCCCAACGAACTTGACGCGCTGCTGCAATCGCTGGACTTGTCATTCTTCCAAATTATGATGATCTATGTCGCGATGATGCTGGTATTAGGCACACTGCTAGATACGGCATCGATCATTCTGATCGTAGTGCCGTTGTTCATCACATTGATCGAGAGCATGGGCCTGAGCCTTGTTTGGTTCGGCATTGTCACGGTGATCGGTGCAGAGATCGGATTGCTGACTCCGCCGTTGGGCATTTCATGTTTCGTCATTAAGGGCACCTTGAACAATCCCGACATCTCGTTGAAAGACGTGTTCATGGGCGCGCTTCCGTTTGCCGGAATAATGTTGCTGGTCTTGATCCTTCTGATCAAATACCCAGCCCTGTCCACAGCTATTTTGAATTAGGAGTTAGACTTATGAAAGACGTCTCTATCGACACCATTACTCAAGCGTTTTTGGATTATTGCAGCGATGACACCGATCCGCGCACTATGTTCGTTTTGCAAAAAATGGTGGAACATTTGCATGCTTTTGTCAAAGAGACGCAGTTGACCCATGCCGAATGGATGCGTGGTTTGGAGTTCATGTATCAAGCAGGTCAAATTTCGACGCCAGAACGCAACGAGTTTGTTTTAACCTCAGATGTTATAGGCCTATCATCGCTGGTTGATATGATCGGATCACAGCATGAAGGCACCTCGTCCAGCGTATTGGGGCCGTTTCACGTAACCGGTGCGCCAGAGCTGCCAGTAGGCGGCGATTTGAGCAAAGGAAACGAAGGTGCGACGGTTGTGGTCGAAGGACATGTTCGCACGCCAGACGGCACACCGATAACTGGGGCGGTGATAGAGTTGTGGCAGACTGCAACCAATGGGCTTTATTCAAACCAAGACCCCACGCAACCAGAATATAACTTGCGCTGTTCGATGAAGGT
>CALDZS010000055.1 GCA_937944065.1 uncultured Amylibacter sp.
GGGCAAAGCGCCCAAAGCTGGACGCGGTCTGAGTAGTTGAATAATAAAATTATGCATCCTGAACTTGCGGTGAAATTCGCGGGTCTAGGATGCAGCTATAATACCGTCTTAATGATTATTAAGTCTATTTTTGGTCACTATCACGACGTAACCGGCTTAGTGTTACGGGGGTCATACCCAAAAACGATGCTATGATTGCATGTGTGAAAATGTCTTCGTAATCTGGGTATCTGTCCCGTAAACATGTTAGCCGATCAGCGCCGCCCAGCGCCGTCAGACACCATTCTCGATCAGCTTTGCGCGCAAGTTCTTCACGCAAAGCATCATTTGCCCAGTTGCGGACAGGCTTTGATGCTATCATCAAGTCAGTCAGCACTTTTGTGTCGATATGAGCAACCGTTACGTTAGTTGCTGCCTCTATAGAGACCAAAGACCGTCCATTCCGCGTACGCGCAATATGTGGGGTTAGGATGCTGGCACCGTCAGACATACTGACGCAAACCTCGGTTCCATCGGCATCACTGATTTGGCTGATTAGGCATCCATCAAGGATAATAAACTCTGTGTTGGACTGGTCGTCTTGACCAACGATCTGTGCGCCTTTCAAGAAATGTTGAACAGCCCAATTTGCAGCGAAATCCTGTGCAGTACATTTTTCGGCCAAGGGGGGCGACTGCATCAAGAATGTTAGTAAGTCCATTCTTGGGAATCCTTATCAAATGTTAATGCAGCAGCCGTGCGCGGACGGCATATGGGCATAGTGTAAGGAGATTAGAAAATGATGACAAGAACTTGGCCCAGACATTACGGATGGGCGGCGATTGGTTTTGGCACGGCGGCGGCAAGTATTTACTTGCTGATGATCGCGGTAACACTTGCCCATCTTAAAACGGTATCTGGCCATATCCCGTTTGATATGCGCCCGTTTGGCTATGGTACAATAGAGGCGGCGGAACTGCTTGATGCCTTGGGATCAGAGGGGCGCTGGTACTATCTGAACCGTCAGATCCCATTGGATACGGTCTATCCTGCGTTTTTGGCACTGACATTGGTATTCGCAATGCTTTGGTTTGGGGCGCGATTGCCAAAGAGCAAGCTTGTGCGGATAGGTATCAAGTTTTCGGTGGGGGCAGCAGTTTTTGATTATGGCGAAAACCTAGGGATCGTAGCCATGATCTTGAGTTGGCCTAACTTATCGGACGCTTTGGTACATGCGACAAGTGTAGTCTCGGTTGCCAAGTCAGCCTTGACCAGTGTGGCGGTGCTAACGCTGGTTTTGATTGTGTTGCTTTGGGTGCGTTACCGAAAGGTATTCTGACCAGAATGAAAAAGGCCCGCGTCACATCAGTGACGCGGGCCTTTTATTACTTTTGATGTAGAGCTCTTACAGAGCTTTGGTCAATTCTGGAACCGCATCGAATAGATCCGCAACCAAACCATAATCTGCAACTTGGAAAATTGGCGCTTCTTCGTCTTTGTTGATCGCGACGATGACTTTGCTGTCCTTCATGCCTGCCAAATGCTGGATCGCACCTGAAATGCCAACTGCAATGTACAGATCAGGGGCAACAACTTTGCCTGTTTGACCCACTTGCCAATCGTTCGGTGCATATCCGCTGTCCACAGCTGCACGCGATGCGCCAACGGCAGCACCTAGTTTGTCTGCCAAACCTTCGATCAGTGCGAAATCGTCCTCTGATCCAACACCACGACCACCAGAGACTACGATCTTGGCAGATGTCAGTTCTGGACGCGCGCTTTCTTGGATTTTATCCTCGACCCATTCAGACAGGCCAGGGTTTGCAGCGGCGCCGATGCTTTCGACTGACGCAGAACCGCCTTCAGCGGCAGCGTCAAATCCAGCAGTACGAATGGTTGCAACCTTGGTCGAGTCGCCCGATTTCACGGTTTGGATTGCGTTACCCGCATAAATCGGACGTTCGAACGTATCAGCGTCGATAACCGCTGTGACATCAGAGATGACCATCACGTCCAGCAATGCTGCAACGCGTGGCAGGATGTTTTTTGCAAGCGAAGTAGATGGTGCGATTATGTGGCTGTAATCGCCAGCCAAAGACACAATCAAGTCTGCGATAGGTTCGGCCAGACCGTTGCCATATGCGGCATCGTCGGCGCAAAGAACCTTTGAAACGCCTGTCAGTTTTGCAGCTTCGTTTGCAGCGCCATTACAGCCAGCAGATGCACACAAAACAGTTACGTCACCCAAGCTTGCAGCAGCTGTTACAGCTTTAGCAGTTTGGTCCATTGAAATGTCGCCGCCGATTACCTCGGCCAATAATAGAACAGCCATTTTACAACACTCCCGCTTCGTCTTTGAGTTTAGCAACCAGTTCGGCGACATCGGCCACTTTCACGCCTGCAGCGCGTTCTTCTGGTTCGGATGTTTTAACCACAGCCAAGCGCGGTGACACGTCAACGCCCAAATCAGCAGCGGTTTTAACATCCATCGGCTTTTTCTTAGCTTTCATGATGTTTGGCAAGCTTGCATAACGCGGCTCGTTCAAACGTAGATCAACCGTAACCACGGCTGGCATGTTGACTTTGATGGTTTGTAAACCACCGTCAACTTCGCGTGTCACGTTGGCTGTATCACCGTCGACAGACAGTTCTGATGCGAAGGTTGCTTGTGACCAACCTAGAAGGGCTGACAACATTTGGCCTGTTGCGTTCATGTCATTGTCGATGGCTTGTTTGCCACAAAGAACCAGACCTGGCGCTTCGTCTTCAACGATAGCTTTTAGGATTTTGGCTACGGCCAACGGTTCGATATCATTGTGAACATCGTCAGCGGCATTTACCAAGATGGCGCGGTCAGCGCCCATAGCCAATGCGGTGCGCAGAGTTTCTTGGTTCTTTTCAACACCGATGGACACCACGACGATTTCGTCTGCGGTTCCTGCCTCTTTCAAACGGATTGCTTGTTCTACTGCAATCTCGTCGAATGGGTTCATTGACATTTTGACGTTGGCCAAATCGACGCCACTGCCATCTGCTTTGACGCGTACTTTGACGTTATAGTCGATGACGCGTTTTACGGGTACTAGGACCTTCATTTATGGTTCTCCTATCCACAATTGATATGTCGGGCATTATTGACCATTGCTTAGACAATTATTTGCCCGACAAAAAGGGTAAAAAAGACGCGTGAGGGATGAATAACGCCGTGTTTATTTTTTCTAACGGTTCGCGCCGGGTACCCATAGGACATCTGCTGCCCCATTGTCGTTGGCCACACGGCCTGCAACAAAGAACCAATCGGATAGACGATTCAGATACTTAACGGCTGCTGGGTTCACTTCTTCTTGCGTGGCCAGCTGTGTTGCCATGCGCTCGGCGCGGCGCGAAACAGTGCGACAAAGATGCAAGGACGCTGCCAAGGGTGATCCACCGGGCAAGATAAAGCTTTTGAGCGGGGACAAATCAGCATTCATTGCGTCGATCTCGGCCTCTAACCTGTCGACCTGCGCGTCATTCACCCGCAAAGGTGGGTACTCAGCTGTGGCGTCTTTGGAAATATCTGGGCGGCACATATCTGCGCCCAGATCGAACAGATCATTCTGAATGCGTGCCATAGCTGCATCCAAATCGCCTGTGGAGGAAAGACGTGCCAATCCAACGGTCGCGTTGGTTTCATCTACCGTTCCATAGGCCTCGACCCGCAAAGAATGCTTGGCAACGCGGTCGCCATTTCCCAGCGCCGTTTGCCCATTGTCACCAGTACGAGTATATATTTTGTTCAATGTGACCATGTTATTAAGCTCCGCCGCTTTGCAGGAACGCATATAAAACGATCATGATCACAGCGATAAATTGCAGCAACAAACGTAGACGCATTATTTTGTTGGCGTATTTGCGATTAAATTCGCCGCCTTGCATAAAACCCAACAGTCCGATGACAAGTACGCCGACAACAGCAAGGCAAGCTATGATGATGAGGTAATAAAATCCACCCATGGTGATGATCCTTTTCGTTACAGAAGTCAGTTTAGCATAAGGTTAGGTCACAACCGAGTGTAAACCCAATCCAATGCGCGTGTCGGCAATAGTCGTTTCATAATGCCTGCCGCATAGGTTGGCGTTGTTACATAATAGCGCGGGCGCGGGCGTTTAGCCTCTAACGCGTGGATCAGTTTCTTGGTCACAGCACTTGC
>CALDZS010000056.1 GCA_937944065.1 uncultured Amylibacter sp.
ACCAGAAAACCTGCACCCAAGCACGCCAAAGCAAGTGCGGATCGCGGATCCACAAATCTTTGTGCAATCCAAAGCGTTGCGATAAACCCGACGGATCGCAGCAATGGCGCACTGGCTGTGGGCCATATGCAGTTTCGTTCCGACATAATTGCGCGCAACGGAAGCGACACTAAAACAGCAAAGCACATCACCCAACATATGCGGCCAAGTTGGACAAGGTCAGACCTGCCTGCAAAATCAAGTCCCGGTGCCAGCAAGCGTGCTTGCCACCCCATCGTCGCCCAACCCATGGAGAAAAGCACGGCGCAAAACACCCATGCGGCAGCTAAGACCGTTCGTCGGTTGGCATTGGGGGCAGACAGAATTGGTAATAAAACGGCAACAAACGACAGCGCAACACCATCGCTTAGGATGCTCGGAAGGCCGAAGGCTAGACGAAAGATATCGGCTATCTGCGATACACCGTACAAACGCGCAATCAGTATTTCGCGCAGAAAGCCCGCCAACAAGCCGAAGCCCAGCAAGCCAGCTGTCAGTGCATAAGATCGCTTCATCATGGTTTCCAAACAGTTAACGAAGCCTGTCTGGTATTAGTTAACAAAGTGTTGCTATGCGTTGGGGCTTTGTTCCCGCATCAACGCTATCAACGTCGTTGCCATATCCGCCACCGCTTGCTGTTTATGCTGTGCCAATTCCGCTGCGGCGCGGGCCAAATCACCGTGATCATCTGCGGTCACAGCCGCAGTCAATGACTTTGCATCGTTGATTTGTTTGCTGCCACCAGCGGCGGACAACATGGCATAGTCACTGGCGAAATTATAAACATTTGGACCATGCAGGATGGCACAATTTAACCTTGCAGGTTCGTACGGGTTATGCCCACCGACATCCGCAATCGATCCGCCAACAAGGGCAACGTCCGACAAGCGATACCAAAGACCAAGATACCCAATTCGCGTATCTACATAGACGCTTTTGGTCAGTTTAGTCGGCGGTGTTGAGCCCAGCTTTGCCGCACTTATCCCTGCGGCGCGCGCAGCCGCAACAATGTCATCGGCTCTGGTTGGTACACGCGGTGCAATGACCAGCACCGCATCAGGTTCATCGCACAGAATCCGTGCGTGTGCATCGAGCACCACTGCCTCGTCTGCGGCATGCGTAGACGTGGCAACCCATATTCCATTTTCACCGATCAGTTCGATCCAAGCAGCACGCTCGTTTGGGGCATCGGCAAGCGGCACGCCCGCCGCTTTTAGGGTGCCAGAGCTTTTCAGCACAGAGAGTTCAACGCCGAACTGAGCAAAATAATCCTTGGTTTTGCCGTCTTGCGCATCTACCAAATCAAACTTTTGATACAGGTTCGCATAAAGTGATCGTGCCTTTGCTTTCTTACGAAAAGAAGCCGCATCCATACGTCCGTTTACTATCGCCATAGGGATGCCGCGCCGCTTTGTTTGGGTAATCAAAGCTGGCCAAATATCGCGTTCAGCCCAAATCGACAGATCAGGTTTCCAATGGTCTAAGAATTGCGTGATGCCGGGTTTAAAATCCAATGGCAAAAACTGATGAATGGTGCGGGCAGGCAAATTGCGCTTTAGCGCCTGTGCTGCAGTCGCAGAAGACGTGGTAACCAAGAACGAAAACTTGGGATTTTCCGCCGACATTTGTGCGATCAATCCATTCAACGCCAGCGCCTCGCCTACGCCGACTGCGTGCATCCAAATCAGTCGCCCTGTTGGCCGCGGCGCGCTTGCTTGTCCCAGTTTTTCCACCCAACGATCAGCATGTTCTTTACCTTTTTTACGTCGCCATGCCAAAATTGGTCGTGCCAACGGTGCCAACAGTGTCGATGCGACCAAATAACTGCGTAATAAAAATCCGTCTGTTTGATTAATGCCCAACCCAAAATCTCGTTTCATATCTAGTTATCTTATCTTTTAATCGACCCGTCGCATCTGTTACAAGGCACCAACTGTTAAAAAGGTCAGACCATCATGTTAGACAGAAATGCATCCATCAAAGAGGCAGTCCAAGCAAATATTGACGGGCTGACTTTATTTCAAAATGCGTTAACCGATGGTGCACTTACGGATGAATTAAACAAAGCGCTAGATTTGATCGTGGCGATGTCGGGTCGCCTGATCATTGCAGGCATGGGCAAAAGTGGTCTGATCGCACGCAAACTGGTTGCAACATTTTCGTCCACCGGTACCCCCGCCCATTTCGTTCATCCTGCAGAGGCCAGCCATGGTGATCTAGGCATGATCCAAAAGGGTGACGTTTTGTTGTTGTTGTCATGGTCTGGTGAAACCAAAGAACTGTCCGACATCATGACATATGCGGCGCGGTTCGCGGTTCCAATGATTGCCCTAACAGGATCGCCAACGGGAACCTTGGCAAAACGCGCGGACGTGGCGATTGTGTCACCAAAGGTTGTCGAGGCCTGCCCGCACAACCTTGCGCCAACCACGTCCACCTTGGTGCAGTTGGCTGTAGGTGATGCACTGGCAATCACGTTGTTAAAAATGAAGGGTTTCTCCGAAGCGTCGTTTCGCGATTATCACCCAGGTGGCAAATTGGGCGCAATCCTAACCCCGGTCAGTGATGTCATGCATACGGGTGACGCAGTACCATTGCTGCCACAAACCGCATCAATTATCGAGGTGATTGGAGAGCTTTCGCAAAAATCGTTGGGTGTTGTTGGTCTGACCGACGCGGATGGTCAATTGCGCGGTGTGATGACGGATGGTGACATTCGCCGTTATCTTGAAGCAAACTCGCAAGGGTCAATGAAATCTGCGATGTGGGAAACCAGCGCAGAAACCGTGATGACACGAGAGTTCATTTCCATCGAACCACAGCGTTTGTCCGCACGCGCGATGAGCATGCTGGAAAGCAACCGCATCTCTGCGGTTTTTGTGGTCGAAGATGGTGCACCCTTGGGTGTGGTCACGATGCTGCAACTGTTGCAAGCAGGCGTGGCTTAACCTTTAACCAAATCATCAATCGCTTTCATCTGCGTCAACAATGCACGCATTTCAGTCAATGGCACCATGTTGGGGCCGTCGCTGGGTGCATTGTCCGGATCTTCGTGTGTTTCCACAAACACAGCAGCCGTTCCAACCGCCACACTTGCGCGCGCCAAAGCTGGAACAAATTGGCGCTGACCGCCAGACGACGTGCCTTTACCCCCGGGTAATTGCACAGAATGCGTCGCGTCAAATACAGTCGGATACCCCGTTTCAGCCATGATCGGTAAAGATCGAAAATCAGACACCAACATGTTATAGCCAAAGCTGCTGCCGCGATCTGTCAGCAGAATGTTCTCGTTTCCTGTACTGGCGATTTTATCGGCGACGTGAACCATATCCCAAGGTGCAAGAAACTGACCCTTTTTCACATTGATTGCTTTGCCTGTTTCACCAGCAGCGATCAGTAAATCGGTTTGGCGGCACAAGAAGGCTGGAATTTGTATCACGTCGCAAACTTTACCCACTTGTTCACACTGATCCGCGGCATGCACATCCGTCAACACGGGCACTTTAAACTCGTCTTTGATCGCCGCCAAAACCTCTAGCCCTTTATCAATTCCCAAACCGCGTTGGGTACCGATGCTAGACCGATTTGCTTTGTCATAACTGGCTTTAAAAACGTAAGGAATGCCTAGATCATCGCAAAGCTCGACCATATGCGACGCAATTTTCCGCGCATGTTCAAGGCTTTCCAACTGGCACGGCCCCGCGATCAAACCGAACGGCAGACTATTTGCAATTTTATATGATCCAAGTGTGACAGTTTTCATAGGGCTTGATTCCTTAGTCGGCTACGTTATGCCACGGCTAACAGCTTTGCCGCGATGAATAAAGATGTCAGAGCGGTGGTGACCTGTGGTATTATTTTGCACAATCCAAAAAAAACAATTTTAAGATGGCTAAGTTTCGACACAAATTATGATAACGTATAGAACGTAGCAGAATCCGAGGGCATTGATGAAATCGAAGATTAAAAAAGCAATATTTCCTGTGGCGGGTTTGGGGACGCGGTTCCTACCTGCGACCAAATCGATTCCGAAAGAAATGTTGCCTTTGGTTGATCGCCCCTTGGTTCAATATGCTGTAGACGAGGCGCGCGAGGCGGGTATCGACAGTTTTTTGTTCGTATCGGCCCTAGGCAAGTCTGCCATCCCAGACTATTTCGACAAACACCCAAATTTGGAAGCCAAGCTGCACGCCAATGGTTCAGATGAACTGCTTACCAAGCTACAGAATTCTAACATACCAAGCGGATCAACCGCCTATGTCAGGCAAGGCGAGCCTTTGGGACTGGGTCATGCGGTTGGCTGCGCGCGCAACTTTGTCGACAACGACGAGTATTTCGCCGTGCTGCTGCCTGATGATGTTATCAAAGCAAAGCCAGGCTGTTTAAAGCAGATGGTTGACGCATGGGAAGATACCCAAGCATCCATTGTTGGTACGATGGAAGTGGCTCGCGATCAGGTTGGAAATTACGGTATTCTGGATTTAGAAAGTGCGCAGGGCCGTTTGGCCAAAGCACGCGGTATGGTCGAAAAACCCGCACCTGACGAGTCCCCGTCAAACCACGCGATCATTGGTCGCTACATCCTATCGCCTCATGTGATGCAATTAATCAGCACAACCAAACCGGGCGTGGGCAATGAAATCCAACTGACTGACGCAATAAACGCAGAGGCGGCATCGGGCCGCGGTGTTTACGGATATCAATTTGATGGCCACCGCTACGATTGTGGATCAATGGCAGGTTTTCTAAAAGCCACAGTCGATTTTGGTCTGGATCGACCAGAATTGAAAGACGAGCTGTTGGATTTCCTACGCGAGACTTTGGCGGAATTCGACAAGGTTAAATCTTAGCTCACACAACAATGCTTTTAAGATCGACGCGACGGGTTATTCAGTTATCGTGCTTTCATGAGTCGTGAACCAATCAAAATTGCTATCAATGGATTTGGCCGTATTGGACGAAGCCTGCTGCGTATTCTGTTCAAGGAAGAGCATGAATTTCAACTGATGCTGATCAATGACATTGCCAGCATCGAAACCTGCGCCTACTTGTTCGAGTTTGATAGCGTGTTTGGTGCCTATCAAGGTGAAGTCAGCCATACTGATACCCATCTTGTCGTCGACGGAATATCCATTCCGTTTTACCATCATTCACACCTAAACTCTTTGAACCTAAGCGAAATCGACGTTGTGTTGGACTGCACTGGCCTGCCCAATTCCGCCGAGATGGCCGCACGTGATTTGGCAGCTGGTGCGTCAAACGTTCTTATCTCTGGTCCATGTGATCGCGCGCAAGCCACATTGGTTCTTGGTGCAAACGAAGACAAATTGGGGAACCATCGGATCGTGTCGAACGCGTCTTGCACCACCAATGCGCTAGCCCCATTGGTCCGCGCGTTGGATGATGAGTTTGGTGTCGTCAGTGGGCATATGACAACCGTGCATTGTTATACTGGTAGCCAGCCCACGGTGGACAAACCACATGGCGACCCTGCGCGATCCCGCGCGGCCGCCATGTCGATGGTGCCGACGACCACCAGCGCGCAGCGTTTGACGGATATAGTTCTGCCTCATCTAAGCGGCCGCATCGAAGCGCGCGCGATACGTGTGCCGACGGCCAGCGTGTCTGCCATCGATTTGACCGTGCAAACCGACACACCCGTTACGCCTGAGAAGGTCAACGCGCATTTACTGGGGCTGTCCGAAACATCTTGTGTGTTTGGGTATACAATAAAACCCTTGGTTTCGACCGATCTGCGCGCGCGACCTGAAAGCTTGATCGTCAGCGGGGCGGAAACTTCGGTTTCTGTTGGTGGCCTTCTACGTGTGTTTGGCTGGTACGACAACGAGTGGGGGTTTTCGTGCCGTATGTTGGACATGGCGCGGCTGATGGCCGCGCGTGACTGAATATTGAATGATTGCAGTGTGCATCGCGCCCGCGTAAAACCCACCCATGAATTATGACCAATCTAATCCGCTGAAAATTGGAACCCGTGCATCACCGTTGGCGATGGCGCAGGCGCACGAAACACGCGAACGCTTGATGGCGGCAACGGGCCTGCCAGAAACTGCATTTGAAATAATTAAAATTTCAACCACTGGCGATCAGATTCAAAACCGGTCGCTTAGTGAAATTGGCGGCAAAGGGTTGTTCACCAAAGAGATTGAAGAACAGCTATTATCAGGCGGCATCGACATCGCGGTTCATTCGATGAAGGACATGCCCGTCGATTGTCCCGATGGGTTGGCCATTACCTGTTATCTGCCGCGCGAAGATGTGCGCGACGCCTTTATCTCGCGCAAATATAACAGCATCGCAGAATTGCCCGTCGGTGCCACGGTCGGATCGTCCAGCCTACGGCGTCGAGCCCAACTGGCCGCTGTGCGTCCCGATTTGAAATTGGTAGAATTTCGCGGCAACGTTCAAACTCGACTGCGCAAACTGGACGAAGGTGTCGCCGATGCCACCTTTCTTGCGATGGCGGGCTTGAACCGTTTGGGCATGCCCGACATTGCCAACCCGATAGACGCAGACACGATACTGCCCGCTGTGGCGCAAGGCTGTATTGGCATCGAACAAAGGATCGATGATCCAGATACAAGCAAGCTGCTAGAACTGATCAATGACAAAACTGCCACTATTCGCTTGGCAGCAGAACGTGCCTTTTTGGCTGGCCTTGATGGATCATGTCAAACACCTATAGCCGCATTGGCGTTAATCGACGGCGACACGTTGACTTTGCATGGTGAAGTTTTGCGCCCAGATGGTTCTGAAAAGATAACCCACACGCTGACCGACACTGTGGATCAAGCCCGCCAGATGGGTGTAGCATTGGCCGCAATTATCCGCAGTCAAATGGGCGAAGGTTTCTTCACCGACACGCGACTACAATGAATATTTTGGCCTGTTCCGATCTGCATCGTGACGAACATGCCGCGCATAGGCTTGTATCTGAAAGTGAGCGTGCAGATGTGATTATCGTCGCAGGTGATCTGGCGACCAAAGGGCGTGGTGCGATTGCGATCCTGGATATTCTAAAATCAGCATCCGCGCCCGTGGTTTTGGTACATGGTAATCATGATGTGCCCGATGATCTGGTGGGCTATTGTGACGATTGGAAGGGTGGCCACTATCTGCATGGTACCGACGTGCAAATAGCGGGGCGGACATTCTTTGGATTGGGTGGGGAAATACCATCGCGCAATTCACATGATTGGAATGCTGCCGTCAGTGAAGAGGAGGCAGCGCAATTGTTAATTTCGTGCCCCAAAGATGCTGTTCTGATAACGCACACCCCGCCATACGGCGTGGCAGATGTCCAATCCGACGGTAATCACGAAGGTAGCAACGCCGTTGCTGATGCGATCCGATCAAGTAGCCCGTCATTGTTGCTTTGCGGGCATATCCACAATGCATGGGGAAAATTTGGCCACATCGGTACGACGCCAGTGCATAATTTGGGACCGTCGGCCAGTTGGTTTCAAATCTGAAGGAAAGCAATCACCTGCCTGCATATCAGTTTTCCAAACCGTCCTATTCAAATCGTCGCGGCAATCGAATGGCGCTTGCGCGATCTTGATCACACCGCTTAACATTCCTGAAACAGCGTCAGAAGGGACCATTCCCATGCAGCTTACCGATCATCCGTTGCGCGACAGCGCCGAGGCTGAATTACACGCCCGCCCCTTTCCGCGTATTTCCGGCTCTTGTCTGGTGGCATTCTTGGCTGTCAAAATTCCCGCTCATACTGCTAACTCAGATCGAAAGCTGGAAAAGGGTCACTTGAATGCGTTGCTGATACATCATGGGTTTGATCCGATCACCAATTCAGTGGGGCATTACTATCAGGAAAATGGTCGGTTAAAGATCAAGTATGAGCGCCACACCGAGTTTTCGACTTTCACAATCTTGCGCGAATATACTGGGAAACGTCCAGCGGGATCACCCATGGATGCATTTCCAACAGATTGGTTGACCGGTCTGGATCAGCTGCGCGTTACCTCGGCCTGTCTGGACGTCCGCGAAGTGGCTGACATCAACAAAGTGAGTGTTTTCGATAATCCGTATTGCGAATTCAATTCAGAAAGCTTGTCCGTGTCGTCAGTTTTAGAAGGCGCAGCATTGATCATGTCAGACTTTGTTCGCAAAGATGATGGTCATAACTATCTGACGGTTATCAAGGGGAAATCAACGGGTGCCCAACGCACTGGACGGATTGTTCAACGGTTGCTGGAACTGGAAAGCTATCGCAATATGTCATTTCTGGCCCTGCCCAAAGCGCGATCGATAGGTATCGACCTATCGCGTATCGAAGGAGAGCTGACTGGTCTAGTCGCGCAGATCAAGGGGGGGCAAAATCGGTCACAAACATTGCTGGATCGGTTGCTCGATATCTCGGCTGAGCTGGAAGGATTGATCGCAACCACAGATTATCGTTTCTCGGCCAGCCGAGCGTATAGTGCCATTGTTGATCAAAGGGTGCATGTCCTGCGCGAACTTCATGTGGGATCGCGACAAACATTCGAAGAGTTTCTAATGCGGCGTTTCGCCCCTGCCATGCGCACCTGCGAGGCGACGCATGTGCGTCTGAATGCTTTGGCAGCACGTGCCGCACGCGCTGCGGATTTATTGCGCACTCGTGTTGAAGTGACGCAAAGCCAGCAAAACCAAGCGGTGCTGAAAAGCATGGACGCGCGCGCCAATTTGCAATTGCGCCTACAAAGCACGGTGGAAGGCCTGTCAGTTGTTGCAATCAGTTATTACGCAGTCAGTCTGTTGGCTGGGGTGCTGACCCCGTTTGGAGACATGGTTGGTATATCTAAATACATGATAACCGCACTGGTAACCGTGCCTGTCGTTCTAGTGATCTGGATGGCGATCCGCCGTATTCGCGCGCGCCATTCGCAGCCACATGGATAAAAGGCTTGTCAAACCAAGTTGAATATCCCAAATCCCACTTATGACCCAGCCGCCCTTAAAAGACATAATGATCCCAGCTTGGATAGACGGAGTATTGACCCCAGTCGAGAAACTGTCCGTGCATCAACGTGGGTTACGACACAAAGCCATATCCGTCTTTTTGTTATGTGATGGCGAGATCATGTTGCAAAAGCGCGCCCTGGGAAAATATCACACACCCGGCTTATGGGCCAACGCGGTTTGTACTCATCCATTGTGGGACGAACAGAGCATGGACACAGCCAAGCGCCGCTTAACCGAAGAGTTGGGCATCAAGAATGTTGATCTGACGTTTCGTCGAACCCTAGAATATCGCGCCGACGTGGGCGAAGGATTGGTCGAGCACGAGGTCGTCGATCTGTTCACAGGTGCCGTCGCGCGCGATGTGACTATAGACCTGAATGCAGAAGAAGTTTCCGACATCCGATGGATCGGTTTGCAGGACTTAACCGCTGAAATCGCAGCATCGCCAGATATTTTCACACCATGGCTGAAAATTTATATGGCCGACTATTCGGAGTCGATTATCGACCTGACCTGAGGTCCCTGAACAAAAAAAAGGCCGCGATATTTCGCGGCCTTTCCCGTAATTTGGTGTGGATCAGTCTACAAGAACACACTCTTCAAGTTCTGGAACATCCAGCAAATCTTGGAATGGCTGGAAATCGACAGTCGGTACAATCGAACTAATGCAGCCGTTACTGTTAACACTGTAAGTGAAATCTTCGAACACCAATGTTTCAACTGATTTCAAATAGTCCTGTGTTTCGTCGTTAACGACTTTCACCTTACTACCTGATCTGCCAATTGTATAATCTTCGGCTAGGCCTGCAAAGAACGCAGTATCATGCCCGTCGCCACCTTTGATATAATCACAGCCAGCACCGCCGTGAAGAATGTCGTCGCCATCGCCACCGTAAACTTTATCGTTGCCGGCACCGCCCAACATTTTGTCATTGTCGTCGCCGCCATACATCTTGTCTTTGCCGTCACCACCAAGCATTCGATCGTCGCCAGCTTCGCCATACATCTTGTCGTTACCAATGCCGCCGTAAACGTCGTCTATACCAGCGCCCGCTTTTAAATAATCATTGCCAGCACCGCCAGCAACGCAGTCATCGCCTTCGCCGCCATAGATGCAATCACTGTCGTCATTGCCGTTCAGAACATCGTCGCCGTCACCACCAAAGAGATAATCGCAACCGTCGCCGCCATTGACGAAATCATTGTCAGCACCGCCGTACAACTTGTCGTTGCCGTCGTCGCCCCACATTTTATCGTCACCAGCATCGCCGTACATTTCGTCTTTGCCTTCGCCGCCATACATCGTGTCGCCACCGTCGCCGCCAAACATCTCGTCATTACCGGCACCACCAGACATGCCGTCATTGCCAGTGCCGCCAAACATCTCGTCGTCACCCTCGCCGCCGAACATCGCGTCATTGCTGCCTCCGCCGTACAATACGTCGTCGCCGTCGCCCGCAACGATGTTGTTGCCGCCTTCGGTGCCTGTCAATGTGTCATCACAGTTGATACCAATGATATCGCTATTCTCGATATCACGCTCGAACGGTGCTATCGGTGGAACGATCGCAGGCGAGTCGTCGCATGTAGGTGTGTTCCAACTGTTGCAATTGGATTTGGTCCACGTTTTGCAACCGAACTTGTATTTGCTACCACCGCAATCGGAAGAATAGCTGCTGTAATTGTTGTAGCATTTGTAGCTGTAGTAGGATTTGTAATTGCAAAGCTTGTTGTGGCTGTAGCTCTGCTTGTAGCTGTATTTACTGTAGCAGCTTTTATAGTAATAAGTCATCAGTGATCACCCTAATAATAGTTCAATTTAAGGCCTTCAGTCAAAAAAGACGAAGACATGTTACTCGGAAAATACAAACACAATCATCGATCAAAAAACCCATATTTCAAGAGATCAACCTAGCATTTGATCATCATGTGGAACTGTATCTTTGTCCTATTGTTCATCCAAGCAACGTAGTCAGCCTGGTACCTTCAATGTTTACCAGCATAAGTTTTGTCGTCAAGGAAATGACACAATTAAACCCAATTTAGGATCAAATTTCCTTTCTAAAAACTTAACGCACTCTCATAAATTGTTAATTTTGTTAATAATTTTCCCTAGGTTGTACAAATGTGTCAAAATTGTGGCATCTTTAAGGTTCATGTGTCTTCAATCAAGGGTAATTTCTCTTGTCGCAACCCCTTCAATATGCGAGTCGAACTAGGGAATACTCTAATTGAAAGTCAGTGTGTGCACGCCTCGATATTAAAAGATGTTTTCGGGCATGATGCCTTTCGGGCGGGCCAACAGGAAATTGTGGATGCAGTCATCGCCGGACGCGATGTTTTGGCAATCATGCCTACGGGCGGTGGCAAATCCCTGTGCTATCAAATGCCAGCGTTGCTGCGCGAGGGTGTCACAGTTGTAATATCTCCATTGATCGCCTTGATGCGCGACCAAGTCACCGCCTTGCGCGCGGCGGGCGTCAATGCGGGCGCGCTGACCAGTGGCAATACCGACGAAGAAATTGAAGAGGTGTTTCAAGCATTAGAGGACGGAGTCCTAAAGCTGCTTTATATTGCACCTGAACGCTTGGCGAACCCTGGAACCAGCCTCATGTTGCGCAAGGTCGGCGTCTCGTTGATCGCTGTGGACGAGGCGCATTGCGTTTCGCAGTGGGGTCATGATTTCCGTCCTGATTACCTGCGCATCGGCGCGTTGCGAGACGACCTCAATGTACCCCTTGCGGCATTTACAGCTACCGCCGATCAAGAGACCCGCGATGAAATCTGTCAGCGCTTGTTCGCAAAATCCCCACCCGAATTGTTCCTGCGAGGCTTTGATCGCCCGAACATTCATCTGGCGTTTATGGCCAAGGCAACGCCGCGCGCGCAGGTTTTAAATTTTGTGAAAAAGCGCAAAGGTCATGCGGGCATTATCTATTGCGGATCACGTGCCAAATGCGAAACTCTGGCCCAAGCCTTGCGTGCCGAAGGTCATCAGGCAATGCATTATCATGCAGGCATGGAAGCAGAGAATCGGCGAATTGCCGAAGCGCGCTTTCAACGCGAAGATGGGCTGATCGTTTGCGCCACTGTGGCGTTCGGTATGGGCATCGACAAACCTGATATTCGATATGTTGTTCATGCTGATTTGCCAAAATCCATGGAAAGTTATTACCAAGAAATCGGGCGCGCAGGACGTGACGGTGCGGCGGCGGAAACCCTAACTCTTTACGGCGCTGACGACATTCGCTTGCGCCGCTCGCAAATAGACGAGGGCCTGGCTGATGCGGTGCGCAAACAGGCTGATCATGGTCGCCTGAATGCCTTACTAGGACTGGCCGAGGCGCGCGCCTGTCGTCGTCAGGTTTTACTCGGCTATTTTGATGAAAGCTCCGAACCCTGCGGCAATTGCGATCTGTGCGATACACCACCCAAAATATTTGACGGCACCACCCATGTGCGCATGGCGCTGTCTGCAATCCTGCGAACAGGCGAGTATTTCGGCGCTGGCCATTTGATTGATATTTTGCGCGGAAACCTGACTGACAAAGTTCGCACGAAAGGCCACCAAGACCTGCCGACCTTCGGTGTCGGAAAGGATTATTCTAAAGGGGAATGGCAAGCCGTGTTTCGCCAAATGATGGGGTATGATCTGATCCGTCCTGATGTCGAACGGTTCGGAGCGTTCCGCATGACACAGGCAGCGCGCCCAATCCTAAAGGGTGAGAAGTCTATCGATTTGCGGCGTGATACAATCGTAAAAGAATTACGCCGAACGGCGGCCGTGAAGGCGTTGGTTGCAGAAGAAGATGAACCGCTGCTGTCCGCATTGAAGGCCAAGCGCCGAGCACTAGCTGACGATTTACAGGCTCCTGCCTATGTCGTGTTTCCAGATGCGACCCTGATCGCGATGGCCACATCAAAGCCGCGTGATTTGGATGGGTTCGCAGCCCTACCCGGTGTGGGTGCCAAAAAGCTGACACGCTATGGCAAGGTTTTCCTAGAGGTGATTAACGGTGCGATGGCCGACGTTCATCCAGCACGGCGCAAATTGGCCGGGCGTGACGCAGGCGGACTTTACGATCAATTGCAAAAGGCGCAGCTGACCCTATCCAAAGGCCACAGCGGATTGGACAAGCCGCTGGTCTGTTCTGCATCACTGCTGTCCAAAATAGCCGAGGTGAAACCGCAAGATATAGCCGCCATAGAGCGGCTTTTGGGTAGCAAATACGCAGACCGTTTTGGAGAGGCTTTTTTGGATATCATACGCGCTGACTAACATTTCAATGATTTGGTCTTTTCCAAACAAACTGGCCTGCTATATCTAACCCAAGTTTGAACGAGGATTTGAATTATGTTGGCTGTTATCTCACCTGCAAAGAAAATGAACTTTGATGCGATCGACGGCATCGACGCAACTGATCCATTGTTTCAAAAAGATGCCAACACGCTCGCTAAGATCGCAAAAAAGCTATCAGTGTCAGACCTGCGTGCAATGATGAAAATATCAGAGCCGTTGGCCATACTGAACCGCGAACGGTTTCAGGCCTTTGCGCAAACCCCAACAGACTTGCAGACAAAACAAGCCGCCTTTGCTTTTGCAGGCGATACCTATGCGGGACTGCAAGCACAAGAACTGGATACAGCCGATCTTGATTATGCCCAAGACCATCTGCGTATTCTGTCCGGTCTTTATGGTGTCTTGCGTCCGCTGGATCGGATTCAACCTTACCGTCTTGAAATGGGCCGTAAGCTACAGACCAAAGCGGGCGGAACCCTCTATGCGTATTGGGGCGACCGTATTGGTGCCGCGCTTGATGATGCGGCAGATGGTTCACCTGTTATCAACCTTGCTTCAAACGAATATTTCAAGGCTGCAGGAAAAAACATGTCATCGCAAATCATCACCCCGGCGTTCAAAGAAGAGCGCGGAAATGACCTGAAAATGATTGGACTTTTTGCCAAGAAAGCACGCGGCATGATGGCTCGATTTATCATACAGAACCGCATTGAAAGCTTAGTTGATTTGAAAGAATTCAACGCCGAGGGGTATCGATTTCGCAAAGATCTTTCAGAAGAAACCAACTGGGTTTTCAGCCGCGTTACACCTTAGGGCACCTTTGCCACCAGTTCGATCGTGTTGCCATCAGGGTCTTCGGTAAATA
>CALDZS010000057.1 GCA_937944065.1 uncultured Amylibacter sp.
CGCGAACGCGACAATCCCGGTCCAGAATTTCAATTGTCGTCTGATGCAGCAGAGGCCATCGGTGCTTTGGCAGGGTCACCCACTGATATTTCGGTGACGGCGATGCGCACCAAAGAAGTGCCAGTTGAACCGATCGCAACGCCTGAAGAGATTACCATAGGTAGCACACCTGACGATGTGAAACCTGTTAGCGAGCCAAGCACAATTGCGACCACCAGCCTTGATCCTGCAAAACCTGCGGCCAAGCCAATTGGCAATGCGCCTAACACCGCAATCAAGCCTATGCCGCGCCCTAGTCAGATTGCGGCGGTTAAACCCGCAGCAGCTGCGAAACCAGCTGCGCCGAAAGCCAGCGGGTCTGCGCGCTTTGTTCAAATGGGTTTTTTCAGTGTGGAATCCAACGCCAAGGCAACGTTGGCAAGTCTAAAGGCAAATGGAATTTCGGGACAAATTGTACCCGGAGATTCAAATGGTAAAAAATTCTGGCGCGTCTTGGCAGGCCCTGCCAATTCCAAATCCCAGCAAGCTACCCTTCTGCAGAAGGTCAAAAGCATGGGATTTGGCGATGCGTATCTGGTGAAAGGATAATTGATGGGTTTGTTGCGGTCTGGACTAATTTGCGTAGCCCTATTGGTCAGCACGGCGGCCAACGCGTTTGACACGCTGGCTACGTCTGCGCTGCTGGTGGATCAAACCACTGGAACCGTGTTGTTGGCCAAAGATGCTGACCGTGCCATTCCCCCCGCATCCATGTCGAAACTGATGACTTTGAATGTACTGTTCGAAGCCATCAAATCTGGGCGTACCACGCTTAGCACGAAATTCCCCGTTTCGAAGAGGGCCCATGAAATGGGCGGTTCGACCATGTTCTTGCGTTACAAAGAACGTGTATCTGTTGATGACCTCATACGCGGTATCATTGTACAATCGGGTAATGACGCCTGTGTGACCGTCGCCGAAGCCTTGTCTGGATCAGAAGAAGCGTTTGCACGCGAAATGACCGAACGCGCCCGCGAATTGGGTATGATGTCCTCTACATTCGCAAACTCTACTGGTTGGCCACACCCTGGTCAGCGGATGAGCGCACGCGATCTGGTGTTTCTGGCAGATCGCCTGATGACGGAATTCCCGCAATACTATCCGTACTTTTCGGAAAAAGAGTTTACGTGGGACAAAATCAAGCAAAAAAATCGCAATCCTTTGCTGAACTTGGGATTGGGTGCCGATGGTCTAAAAACCGGTCATACAGAGGAGGCAGGGTATGGTCTTGTGGGATCGGCCAAACAAGGTGATCGTCGTATTATTTTTATGATCACAGGTTTGGAGTCCAAAAGCGACCGTGCCGCAGAATCTGAACGACTGACAAACTGGGCGTTTCGCCAATTCGTCAAAAAAGACCTTTTGAAAAAAGGAACGCGCGGTGCCAGCGCCCCTGTGTGGCTGGGCAAAGATCGCAAAATCGGCTTGGTCACAGGCAGGGATGTGACAACCCTAATCCCACATGGTGCATCCAGAGATGTTAAGGTTGAGGTTTCTTACAAAAATCCAATCCCAGCGCCGATCACGACTGACACCCCAATCGCGACTTTGACGGTCACGCCAGATGGGATGGAACCATCTAATTATCCTTTGTTCGCCGAACATAATGTAGCCAAGGGTGGCTTGATCTCGCGGATGCGTGCGTCTGCACAACTGCTCAGTGCTGACGTACTTGGTGGGCAATTGCCGGTCGGTCGATGAACCGCCATAATTGGCCGCATTGTTATGGATGACGACATTCCACAATCTGATTGCGTCGAAGGTGCGCGGCATCCGCGTTTTGCTGCGTCATTGGTCGGGCAATCCACTGCCGAAAATGAATTCTTAACGGCGTTTAATTCTGGCAGATTGCATCATGCATGGCTAATCACTGGCCCGCGCGGCGTCGGTAAAGCAACATTGGCATGGCGTATCGCAAAGTTCCTTTTATCCCAAGAAGATGATGGGGCAGACAGCATGTTTGGGGAGTCTACAAAACCTACCAGTTTAGACACCAGCCCAGATCACCCAATCGTGCGGCGCATCGCAGCTTTGGGCGAACCACGACTGTATCTGGCGCGCCGCCCTTATGATGTGAAAACCAAAAAGCTGAAATCGGCCATTACCGTCGACGAGATTCGCAAACTAAAAAGTTTCTTCAATATGTCCGCTGCAGATGGCGGCTGGCGTGTTGCGATCATCGATGCCGCGGACGAGTTGAACGGCCCAGCTGCAAACGCATTGTTGAAAATCCTAGAAGAACCGCCTGAAAAAGTTATCATCCTGCTGGTGTGCCACCAGCCATCGCGCATGCTGCCAACCATTCGGTCGCGGTGTCGCGCAATGCGGTGCGCAACCCTCAGCGCGCCCGACTTGCAGACAGTATTGGATACCAGCGATCTTGGCTTCGGACAAATCGACCCTGCACTTGCGACCTTGTCGGCCGGGTCAGTGGGCGAGGCCATACGACTACAACTTACTGACGGATTAAAGATCTACACTCAGATCAGCGCTGTTGCAGCCAACGCGCCAAACATGGATCGCACGCGCGCGCTGGCGCTGGCGGACAGTTGTGTGGGCAAGGCCGCTGAAGCCCGATACGATATGGTGATCCGCCTGTACGCGACTTTCCTTGCAAGGTTGGCAAAATACGGTGCTTCACAGCCCTCTGTGGTGGAAGAAGCCGCACCAGGAGAGGCGCAGTTATTTGCTAAACTCGCCCCCTCGCCTGGTGATGGCCGCAAATGGGCACAGCTTTTGCAAGACATTACCGATCGAGCGCAGCATGCCCGCGCCGTCAACCTTGACCCGTCCAGCGTGATCCTAGATATGTTGCTTAAACTCGACGAAACAGCGCGGTCATAAATCGCGCGTCTGTAAGGCCACTATCCATGACACGCACCCCTATTACCGACAGCCACTGCCATTTGGACTTTTCCGATTTCGATGCAGAGCGTGATGACATTGTGGCCCGCGCGCTGGACACAGGTGTCGAACGAATGGTGACCATCTGTACCCGCCTGAAAAACGAACCTTCTGTACGTGCCATCGCCGAAAAGTACGCCCCCGTGTTCTATGCGGCGGGTACACACCCGATGTCTGCAGCCGAAGAACCGCTGGCCACGGTTGATCAATTGATAAAAATCGCACAGCACCCAAAGATGGTTGGCATTGGCGAAAGTGGTTTGGATTACCATTACACCGCCGACAGTGCTGATATTCAAAAAACCTCGCTTGGTATCCATATCGAAGCGGCACGCGAAACCAAACTGCCTCTTATCATTCATGCGCGTGCAGCGGATGATGATATGGCGCAAATCCTATCTGACGCTTACAAACAAGGCGCCTATACATGTGTAATGCACTGTTTTTCGTCTTCGGCGGCACTGGCCAAAGCGGCCCTTGATTTGGGGTTTTACCTATCTATGTCAGGCATTGCCACGTTCCCAAAAAGCCAAGAATTACGCGATATATTTGCTAGCGCACCGTTGGACCGTATCCTGGTGGAAACTGACAGCCCCTATTTGGCCCCTGTCCCGTTCCGCGGGAAACGCAATGAACCCGCGCACAGTGTGCATACAGCACAAATTGGTGCGGATTTATTCGAGCTAGACTATGATACGTTTGCCAAGGCCACTAATGCCAACTTTGAACGCCTGTTCACCAAGGCAACCTTATGACGGATACGCTGCGGTTTACGATACTGGGCTGTGGGTCGTCTGGCGGTGTACCGCGTTTGGGCGGCAATTGGGGTGATTGCGATCCGAACAACCCTCGAAATCTGCGCCGACGCTGCTCGATTCTGGTAGAGCGGATCGGTGACATAGGTACTACCCGTCTGCTGATAGACACCTCTCCAGACATGCGAATGCAATTGCTGGACGCCAATGTATCCACCTTGGACGCCGTCGTCTACACCCATGAACATGCCGACCACCTGCATGGGTTGGACGATCTGCGGATGATCGTCATCAATCGACGTGAACGACTGCCCGTTTATGCAACAGGAACAGCCAAGACCGATATTATGAACCGCTTCAACTATGCGTTCGAAACGCCAGCTGGCAGCGACTATCCACCCATTTTGGAGATGCGTGATCTGACCGATCATTTGACTATCGCAGGCGCTGGCGGTCAGATCGCCATCGATAGTTTCGATGTGCCACATGGCAACATTAACGTGCGCGCCTTACGTATCAACGATCTGCTTTATACACCAGATGTATCCAGCCTGCCCAATCAGACCAGACTAATGGAAGGGTTGAGTTGTTGGGTGATCGATGCATTGCGATACAAACCCCATCCCAGCCATATCAACGTAGAAACTGCATTGTCTTGGATAGAGAAATTCACACCCAAACGGGCCATTTTGACCAACCTGCATATTGATTTAGACTATGCAGTACTGGATGCAGAAACACCCGATTATGTGACGCCAGCCCATGACGGCTTAATCATCGAATATTCCATTTGATGTTTGGCGTTCTACAAGCCGTCGCCCCAGCGTTTCTGTTAATCGGGTTCGGTTATTTTATCGTCTATCGCAAATATATGAGCGATGGCGGCATCGACGCATTGATGTATTTCGCGCAAACATTCTGCATCCCCGTTTTATTGTTCAATGCGGTGGCAAAGCTGGATCTGACGGCGGTGTTCGAATGGAATTTGATGCTGTCCTACTACATCCCCGCCACGATTGTATTTATCGCTGGCATGGCCGCTGCGCATTTTATCTTTGGTCGCACGGCAGGTGCATCGGTTCCAATTGCTTTTACAGGGTTGTTTTCAAACATGGTGCTGATTGGGTTCAGCGTGTCTGAACGTGCGTATGGCACTGAAAGCATGCAAACCAACTATGCCCTCGCGTCTGTGCATGTTCCATTTTGCTACTTGATTGGTATCAGCGTGATCGAAGCGTTACGTGCCGATGGGCGTGGCGTGCGCGACACAGCCAAAACTATTGCGCGTGCAATTTTCAAAAATGCGATTGCGATCGGATTGATCCTTGGGTTTGTGGCCAATTTTACTGGCTTGGTCTTTCCGTTCGCTGTCCAAGCCGCGCTTGATATGATGATCGATGCCGCGTTGCCCGTGGCACTAGTCGGATTAGGTGGCGTGTTGGTCCGTTATAGCCTACGCAACAATCTGGGCGAAGTGGCCGCTTTGGGTGCAATCAAACTAGTACTGTTCCCTGCCCTAGCATATATATTTGCCACGTACGTATTTGACGTATCAACTATGGTGCGTAATTCCATCGTCATCGTTGCTGCGATGCCGCC
>CALDZS010000058.1 GCA_937944065.1 uncultured Amylibacter sp.
GACCATACAGCAGGCGTTGATTGACGGAATGGTTTGGATCGATATGTCCAGTGCAAAGCCAGCCCAAGCCCGGGCGCAGTCCGCGATGTTGTCAGGGTTAGGTGTCGCCCACATCGACGCCCCCGTATCTGGCGGCACCAAGGGCGCAGAGGCAGCAAGCCTTGCCATTATGGCAGGTGGCGACAAGACAGTGGTCGAAAGCATGAAAAGCGTATTCGACGCAATGGGGCACCCTGTTCATGTTGGTCCATCAGGGTCGGGAATGTTGTGCAAATTAGCCAACCAAGCGATAGTGGCAGTTACTATTTCAGCAGTGGCAGAGGCGACTTTGCTTGCACAAAAGGGCGGTGCTGATCCCGCCGCCTTGCGTTCCGCACTTAAAGGTGGGTTTGCCGATAGCGTCATTTTGCAACAGCACGGAGAACGCATGTCGACAGGTAACTTTGCGCCCGGTGGGTTGTCCAAACTTCAGCTTAAAGACCTCGACAACACATTGGCAGAAGCGGCCAGTGTCGGTCTTACCTTACCATCGACCCAAGACGTTCGCGATAGATTCGCCCATCTTTGTGATGCGATGGACGGTGCCGATTTGGATCATTCGGCATTGTATCTGGAACTTAAACAGCGCAACAACCTAACCTAAAATATTACAGGGTGTTTGACCAATCATCGCTCCGCATCAGGCGTCCAGTGTCATACCAGTCAGGTGACGCGCAAGATGGTCATGTATCTTTTGACGCGTCATCTGCTCGCTGCCCGATATGGCTGCCTTCAAAATCTGCGCATGATGTTCGATATTTTCAGAGATGAACCCGAACCGCCGATCAGAAACCATCAGTTGTTGCCTAAACATTGCATAGATCCGCGCGTGCATTTCTTTGAGTGTCTCTGACCCACAGGCCGAGATTAGTGTTTGATGAAACTCTCGCTCCGCATCAGACCAAAGCTCTATGTATTCAGTTCGGTTGTCGGCGCCGCTGATGCGCTTTTCTATGTGGCTCAGTTGATGATGCGCTGCGGTCATTTTCGCTTCCCAACGAATGCCGCCGTTGCGGATCGACATCACAGCACCCTCGCTTTCCAGCAAAATCCGCATGTGGGTAAGTTCGATTAGTTTTGCGGGCGATCTGTTGGGAACGCGAAAGCCCTTTTGTTCTTGGAAATCAACCAAGCCAAGAGTGGACAGTCGAAACAACGCCTCTCGCACGGTGCTGGCAGAGCAGTCGAATTCTTCGCGCAACACTTCAGCACGCAACTTAGCCCCATGCTCGAACCCGCCCGAGACAAGCCGTTCATGCAAATTTCTAAATATATCAAATTCTTGCGGCATGGCGTGTCTGCCCCCTTTTATGTTTATCTCGAATGTAACGGATAAAGTTTCGACTTTATACTAAAATCTCGAAACTATTCGAAATTTCACTTTTATCTTGTCAGATGCAATTCGCCATCCTAGTCTAAAGTCATCGTAAACGAACAACGGATCTATGACCTTTTGATACCGCAACGTGTAACGTCTGGGAGGACAAAATGAAATTGATGAAAACAGCCGCCACTTTGGCCGTCACTGCCGCGTTGGCAGCAACAACCGCATTGGCTGATGGCCATGCCACGACAAAGTTGCGTATTCAAACGCACTTCTCGCCAGAGACGCTTTCGGGCAAAATGGCCGCAAAATATGTCGACGATATTCAGACCATGTCCAATGGAGAGATCGCAGTAGAAATGTTCTATTCTTCATCGGTAGTGAAATCGGTGGAAACATTTGACGCCGCAGCGACCGGCATACTTGATTGCGACATGACGGGCGGTGCTTACCAAACAGGTAAAAACCCTGCGTTCCAATTCGCTGGCGACTTGATGGGTGGTTATCAAAATCCATACCAGCAGATGGCATGGATGTTACACGGCGACGGCCGCGCTGCAGTGAACAAACTGTATAACGGGTATGATATGGAATTCATCGGTTGGTGGATCCCCGGCCCAGAATCTTTGGCCTCTACATCACCAATTCGCAATGCGGATGATTTCAAAGACTGGAAGTTTCGCTCCCCTCCTGGCCTTGCGACCAAAGTATTCGCGGCCATGGGCGCCTCGCCAATCGTGATGGATTTCAACGAGATCTTTACAGCGCTTGAAACAGGCATCATCGATGGTGCGGATGCGGCAAACCTGACTAACAATGTCGGTCTTGGTCTATATGATATCGCGACACACACAAACTATCCTGGCTTCCACTCTATGCCGGCTGACCACCTAGCGTGCCGCAAGGACGTATGGGACGGCATGCCTGCACATCACCGCAAGATCATGGAAGTTGCCATGGACAGCCTTGCATTGCACAACGCGACTATCAACGAAGTGCAAAACGCGCAGACTGCAAAAGATCTACGCGCCAAAGGTGTGAACTTGTACGAATGGACGCCAGAAGATTTGGCCAAATACCGTGCTGCGGTTCAAACGGGTTGGACAGAGTTTGCAACAACACCAGAAGCCAAAGATCTTCTTGCAAGCCACATTTCGTTCCTGAAGAACATGGGCGCTATGAAATAGTCAACGCCAACGTGCTGACTTACACAATTCGCGGCAAGGCTGTTCTTGATAGCCTTGCCGCACTCATCTAACACGTTAGAATTCATGAAAATCACCCGCATCAAAAGCCATGTATTGCAGTATGATATGCCCGAGGTATTGGGTTATTCTCAGCAATATTATGCCAAACGGTCCGCCCACCTGGTCGAGGTACAGACCGACGAAGGTGTGACAGGTTGGGGCGAATGTTTCGGCCCAGGTAATATCGCGATCGCCAATAAAGGTATCGTGGAAAAAGTAATCCAACCAATGGTTCTAGGCATGGATCCGATGGATCGAGACGTGATTTGGCACAAGGTCTATAACCTTCTGCGAGATCATGGGCAAAAAGGCATGCCGATGCAGTCGCTCTCAGGCGTCGACATTGCGCTTTGGGACATTGCTGGCAAAGTGGCTGGTCTGCCACTGCACAAATTAATTGGCGGCGCGCATCGAACGGACGTCCCGTGTTACGGTTACGGCATGATGCTGCGCGACGAGCCTGTTGACGCGCTTGCTAAACGGTTTGAAGACGAAGCAACGGCGATCAGAGAAATGGGATTTACTGCCACCAAGATGAAGACGGGATTTGGGCCAAAGCCCGACGTGAAGCTGTGCGAGGCCGTGCGCCGTGGTGTCGGCGATGACTTCAAATTTATGGTAGATGCCAACCATTGCTACACCACGTCGGACGCCTTTTATGTCGGGCGTGCACTGGAAGAATTGGACGCGTATTGGTTCGAAGAGCCCATAGCCCCCGAAGATTTGGATGGGTACCGAGAGCTACGCGCAGGATTGAAAGTAAATATTTCTGGTGGCGAAGCCGAATTTAATCGTTGGGGCTGGCGCAGCATTCTTGAAAACCGCGGCTTGGATATTGCCCAACCAGAAGTCTGCGCATTGGGCGGAATTTCCGAATACCTGCGGGTATTAGCACTATGCCACGCGCATTTCACACCCGTTATCAATCATGTTTGGGGCAGTGCGATTGCAGTCGCTACCAACCTGCAGTTACTAGGCGCGATGCCCCCCTTGCCCGGTGGATTGCACCCTTGGGAACCGATGTTGGAGTTTGACACTACCGACAATAAATTCCGCGACAATCTACTATCCGAACCATTAGACATTCAGGGGCAAGTCAAATCAAACGCAGGTCGCGTGGCGATCCCAACGGGCCCTGGCCTCGGAGTAGAGCCTGACATGGACTTCATCAAACACTACACGATCAACGCTTAGGACAAAGGGAACATAATGCAAAAAGCATCAGGCGGTATCGCTGAATTTCTAATCCCCACAGCCTTTGTGGGGACGACTGCATGGCTAGTTTGGCATCTACCAGCGTTCATGCTTGATTGGATACCTTACACGTCCGACAGTTTGCGCGCGCAAGTTGAAGCAATCTATCTGCGTGCCGATATAACACCAAACTTGGGTGGTATTTTCGGCGGGCACATCGACATCCTCGACATGGCCGCCTTGATTTTGACCCCAATCCTAGCGTTCTTTGGCGCACGCACGGTTCGCCCCGCAGCAATGGAATTCGACGGCGCCAGCACCATTGACCGTATCGCGCTGTTCATTGGGCGCGTCACCATGATGATGATCGCAATCATGACCATCGTGATGCTGTACGAAGTCTTCATGCGCTATATCTTGGAACGCCCGACCGAATGGGCCAACGAGATGACCTTGTGGTTCGCCAGCTTTGTTTTTCTGACCTCTGGATTTTACGCGATGCAACAGCGCTGCCACATCCGAATTTTCCTTCTGTATGACGTGATGCCCCGCTGGGTGCAAAAATTGTTCGACACGATTTCCTGTTTGTTGATCGTCATATTCGCCTTCTTTTTGGTCTATGGCAGTTACAAACAGGTCTTCGTAAACAAGCTGTATAAATGGGAGCTGTACGGATCGGCATTTAATCCGCCCATCCCTGCGACGCTACAACCTATGGTGCTGATCATGATCACGCTGATCGCAGTGCAAGCCGTGCTGAACCTGATCGCCGATTGGAACAAAGAACCGGAAATTCATACCGATGAACCTGATGAAGAAGAAATCGAAATGCTAAAACGCGCGGTGGGGCAAGATTAATGGATATTGGAACAATTTCACTGGTCTTAATGCTTGCACTGATCGCGCTGCTGGCCATTGGTATGCCGCTTGGATTTGCATCTGCAGCATTGGCCGTTCTCGTGTTGGTGATGAAATTCGAGCCGTCTTTGCTTTTGAACCCATTCTCGTTCGGTGATGGTATTTTGACGGGCAGGCCAGGAACTGGGCCTCTATATATTCTGGCTCAGAAAATATACGGGCTGCTGACGGATTACGTCCTCATATCTATTCCGCTGTTTATCTTTATGGCGTCATTGCTTGAACGATCTGGCATTGCCAAAGATATGTATTCCTCGCTCAACGTCTGGTTATCACGCACCCGCGGTGGCATCGCGATTGTGACCTCGATCATGGCCGTTATTATGGCGGCGATGTCGGGGATTATCGGCGGCGAAGTCGTCCTGTTGGGCCTGATCGCGCTGCCGCAAATGCTACGCCTTGGATACAACCAAAACCTAGCAATTGGGGTGATCTGTGCGTCGGGTTCTTTGGGGACAATGATCCCACCGTCGATTGTGTTGATCATCTATGGCTTGATCACTGAAACCTCGATCAAGGCGCTGTTCACCGCATCCTTCATCCCTGGCTTTATGCTGGCATCGATGTTTATCATCTACATCGTCATTCGCACCACATTGCATCCCGAGGACGCGCCCCTGCCCGAACCTGATCCGACCGATCCGCCGCGAACGGAGAAACGTTTGTTATTCGCAGCCTTCATGTCAATTATCGTTGCAGGTTTTTGCAGTTTCTTATTCGTCCGCGCTGCATTTTTCGAACTGTCAGGGTCTAACGCCGCAAGCGATGGCGATCCGGCACGCATCGGCACCTTGGCGCATATGCCCTGGTTTGCGGGCATCACCATTATCGCACTTATTCTGATCTATTTTGTCTTTGGCAAAGAACGCTCGAAGACCGGTTGGGACATGGGCAAGGGCCTAGTCGCCCCCATGGTTGTTATCGGGGTTGTTATGGGTTCCATCTATGGTGGCATCACTGGCATCACAGAGGCCGCAGGCATGGGCGCAGCAGCCGTTCTGATCATCGCAATCCTACGTGGCGAAGGGTCGTTTTCTTTGGTGTGGGACAGTTTGATGCGCACCCTGCGTTCGACCGGAACCATCATATGGGTCACCATCGGTGCTGCATCACTGGCGGGTGCTTATACCATCGCAGGCGGGCCACAATATGTTGCCGATCTGATCGTGGGCAAAGATCTACCAACTATGGCCGTTATTCTAACCATGATGCTGATCCTGCTGTTTATGGGTGCATTCATGGATTGGGTGGGCATTGTATTGTTGATAATCCCGGTCTTCCTACCCATCGTATTACGTCTTCCGATTGAGGAGATCGGT
>CALDZS010000059.1 GCA_937944065.1 uncultured Amylibacter sp.
CGGCGCGATAGATCGCCAGCCTTGTGTTCTTTTACGTACATATCCAGTGCGGGATGCGCACTAATTTTCTCGTGTTTCGTCATTTCTCTCTCCCTGACTTACAACTTTTACTGTTGTTTGAGCGGGCATTGATACACACGCAGAGATGACTTGCAAGTAACTTGGCCGTAATTTAGGAGGCTCGATAGGTTAGAGGGGGTGATAACGTCAAAAACGTACGTTAGTCATTGTTTTACGACATATCCTATACACGCCATGCGTGTTTGACATAGCTATCAACTTGGTCGCACGCATTTAAGCTGTGTCTATCTGCCAGTCGCCAGCAACGTTTTTGACCTGCTGCCAATCTTTCATTTTGGATCGAAACCAGGTTCTTTGACGTTTGGCGTATTGCCGTGTTTGGGTTTTGGCCAATTTGATTGCATCCGTAAGTTCCAAATCGCCGTTGATGTGGGCAATCAGCTCTTTTGCGCCAATCGCTTGGCATGATGGTAACTTTGCATCCCATCCGGACTTCATCACGGTTTTGCATTCGTCTAGCGCGCCCAGCTCAACCATTTGGTCAAATCGTTGGTCAATGCGAGAGTTGAGCCAATCTGTATCTGACACTAGGTTAAGTGCTGCCGTCTTAGTAATGTCGATCAAAGGGGGCGGCGTTTCTGCGTGCCAAGCCGCCAAACCTTTGCCTGTGGCCATCAAAACCTCCCAAGCGCGGCGGGTTCTGGCGGGGTTTTGCACATCTATCGCGGCATAGGTGTTTGGGTCTAACTGCTGCAAGTCGTTGGCGAAGACACTTAATCCATTCGCTTCTTCGTGTAGCCGGCTGTTTTCTAATATTTTATCTGGAATATCAGGAATGTTAGATAAGCCCTTAGTCAAGGCTGAAAAATACAGACCTGTCCCACCAATAAAAATGGGCATTTGACCACGTTGTTTGATCATCGGCAGTAAAGTATTAACTTCGCGTAACCAATGTCCGACCGAATAAGGCTGGTTTAGCTCAACATGACCGTACAGGTGATGATCGCAAACCGAAACTTCGTCGGCTGATGGCCGCGCTGTCAGAACAGACCAATCTTTGTAGACCTGCAACGCGTCAGTGTTGATTATGCACCCGTTGATTTGCTTTGCAATTTGAATACCCAATGCGGATTTTCCACTGGCGGTTGGGCCAGCAATAAGAACCGCTTTTTGTGTTTCAAAGGGAATGGGAAGCATCGCTTTGCCTATGTCCTTAGCAAGATTGAGCCGATTAACGCTACTGTAACCAATGTGACAACGATTAGCCATTGCAACAGTGTGAAAACTGCGACATTTTGTGCGGAACGTAAGAAGGAATACCAAGATGCCAACACAGGGCGACGAGACAGCACCGAAATTCAAGCGTGTTATGTTGAAAATCTCGGGCGAAGCTTTGATGGGTGATCTGTCCTTTGGCCTGCATCCTCCGACCGTAGAACGTATCGCGAAAGAACTGAAATCAGTTCATGACGAAGGCGTAGAGCTGTGTGTTGTCATTGGTGGCGGCAATATTTTCCGTGGGCTGTCAGGCTCTGCGCAAGGTATGGAACGCACCACAGCCGATTATATGGGCATGTTGGCAACGGTCATGAATGCGCTAGCGATGCAAGGCGCGTTGGAATCAATAGGCGTTGATACTCGGGTTTTATCTGCCATTCCTATGTCATCTATATGCGAGCCGTACATTCGACGTCGCGCTGTTCGTCACCTTGAAAAGGGGCGGATTTGTATATTTGCTGCTGGCACAGGTAATCCGTATTTCACAACAGATACCGCTGCCACATTGCGCGCCAGCGAGATGAATTGCCACGGCATCTTTAAAGGTACGCAGGTGGATGGCATTTACGACAAAGATCCTAAAACCAACAAAGATGCAGTTCGATATGATCGCGTAAGCTATGACGAAGTGTTGCAGAAAAACTTGCGCGTCATGGATGCGTCGGCGATTGCGTTGGCACGTGACAACAGTTTGCCAATTGTGGTGTTTAAATTGGAAGAAAAAGGCGGTATGGCTGATATTGTCCGAGGTGAGGGCAAGTATACCGTTGTCGAGGGCTAAGCCTAAAAGGAGAGACCATGTCAGACGTAGACATTGATATTGATGAAATTCAGCGCCGCATGGACGGCTCTTTAGCTGCCCTAAAAGGCGAATTTAGCAGTTTGCGCACTGGGCGGGCGTCTGCCTCGATCCTAGATGGGATCACTGTGGATGCATATGGTGCGGCGACGCCGTTGAACCAAGTGGGTACAGTAAACGTACCCGAACCGCGTATGATCACAGTGACTATATGGGATAAAACGTTGGTCGGCCCCACAGAAAAAGCTATTCGTGACAGTGACATAGGGATCAATCCTGTTGTTGACGGTATGACTTTACGCCTTCCAATGCCTGATCTAAACGAAGAACGCCGTGCGCAATTGGCAAAGGTTGCAGGACAATATGGTGAAGCAGCGCGTGTTGCCGTGCGCAATGTGCGCAAAGACGGAATGGACCAGATCAAAACGGCCAAGGCCGCTGGTATGGGCGAAGATGACCAAAAGATTTGGTCCGGCGAAATTCAGACCCTGACTGATGCCGCGATCAAGAATATTGACGAAGCAGTAGAAGCGAAGCAAGCAGAGATTATGCAGGTTTAGCGGATAGTTTAGGGCGATTATGACCAAACAGGGCGATGATTTACACTTGGCCATCATTATGGATGGCAATGGACGGTGGGCAACTGCACGCGGTCTTGAACGACTTGTCGGGCATAAGCGCGGCGTTGAACGGGTTGATGAAATTGTCGAAGCATGTCCCGATCTGGGTGTGAAACATCTGACATTGTTTGCGTTTTCCACAGAAAATTGGAAACGATCCGAGCGCGAAGTCTCTGGTCTGATGACCTTGTTTCGGCGCTATATTCGGTCAGAGTCAGCACGTCTTTTGAAAGAGGGTGTGCGCGTTCGTTTCATCGGTCGAAGACATGAATTAGACGCACGTTTACAAGAACTTATGCAGGGTTTGGAAGATCGAACAATCGACAATGATCGACTGCATCTTACGGTTGCGATCAATTACGGTGGACGTGACGAGATCGTTCGTGCAACACGCAAGGTTGCATTGATGGTTCAATCTGGCGAGCTGCCTATCGAAGATATTGATGAACATATTCTATCGACGGCCCTAGACACACACGAGCTGATTGATCCGGATCTGGTTTTACGCACGTCTGGCGAATATCGCACCTCAAATTTCCTGCCATGGCAATCAGTGTATGCAGAGTATGAATTCACCGAAACAGCATGGCCAGATTTCACAGTCGAGAAGCTTCGCGATACATTGGATGCGTTCCGTGGGCGCGAACGCCGCTTTGGCGCGGTGGCGATTAAATGAGCAGTGATGGAAAGTTTGGCGACCTGCTAACCCGTCTCATCTCGGCCGCTGTCATGATACTGATCGCTGGTTTTGCGCTGTATCATAGCAGCATTGCGTTTAGTTTGTTGTTGGCAATATGTTCTGGTTTAATGGCATGGGAGACTTTGTCGATGCACGGGGCAAAACGTGGCACACGCGAAGTGGCCTCTTTTGCGTTTGCAGTGAGCACACTCACCCTGATCTTTATGATGTCTCCAATTGCGATCTTTTCTGCATTGGTATTGATCGGGTTATGTACAGCGCTGGTAAAATCATCGCGCGTGACGGTTGCATTATTTTTGGTCGCAATTGGGATTGCGACTGTGTCGTTGGCGCAGATGCGAATGGTGTCGATGATACCAGTATTGTTCTTAATCGCGTGTGTGATCGCATCTGATGTTGGTGGCTATTTCGCAGGACGCATCATAGGCGGGCCAAAACTGTGGCCTGCGGTCAGTCCCAAAAAGACTTGGTCTGGCACAATCGGTGGCTGGATATTGGCAGCCCTTGTTGCGTTGATATTCTATGTAAACGTAGGTGGCTCGGCCGGTATGTTTATATATGCCGTCCTAATCTCCATGGCGGCACAGGCGGGTGATTTGGTTGAAAGTTGGATCAAACGTCGGGCAGGGATCAAGGACGCCAGCAACCTTATTCCAGGGCATGGCGGCCTGTTGGATCGCTTTGACGGCGTTATTGGAGCGGCAATCTTGGCGGGCGTTATCTCTGCCATGCCAGTATAAGCGTATATCATGCGCAGGATTTCAATTTTCGGTGCGACCGGATCAATTGGCGCAAGTACCCTAGACATCGTGCGTGCGCGCAGATCGGATTTCGAGATAGAAGTTCTGTCCGCTGGATCAAACGCCAGTTTATTAGCGCGCCTAGCACTAGAATTTTCGCCCAACCAAGTTGTCATAGCCCAAGAAGATCAGCGCGACACATTGCGACGCTTGTTGGCCGACACTGATATCGACGTGTCCGCAGGGCGTGATGCATTGGCAGCAGCCGCATCAGTCCCCGTGGATTTAGTTATGTCCGCAGTGGTTGGGTTTGCGGGGCTGGATATTAGCATGAGTGCTGCCAAACATTGCGCTGTTCTAGCGCTCGCGAACAAAGAAAGCTTGGTGTGTGCTGGTCAATTGTTGCCCCGACTTTGCGCGGCACATGGAACCAAATTGCTGCCAGTCGACAGTGAGCATTCTGCAATCTTTCAATGCCTCAGCGGTGAAGATAAAAAAACCATAGAGCGCGTGATAATCACTGCCTCTGGTGGGCCGTTCCTGAACAGCAGTCTTGAGGTGATGAAAAACGTGTCGCCAATTGAGGCAGCGAAGCACCCCAACTGGTCCATGGGGCAGCGCATATCAATCGACAGCGCCACCATGTTCAACAAAGCGATGGAAGTTATTGAAGCGAAGGAGATGTTCAACTTGAACCCCGATCAGATCGAAGTGATGGTGCATCCGCAATCAATCCTTCATTCACTTGTCGGGTTTACGGATGGTAATCTGATGGCACAATTGGGACCACCGAACATGAAAGGCCCGATTGGATACGCGTTGAATTGGCCCGACCGCCAATTCGTGGATCAAAAACGGTTGGGTGTTGGTGATTTGGCAAACTTGACCTTTTTGCACGTTGATCCAATTAAATTCCCAGCCCTGTCGTTGGCGAGTAAAGCCATGAGCCTTGGCGGTGTGGCAGGGGCCGTGTTCAACGCGGCTAAAGAACAAGCATTGGATTTATTTTTGGCAGGCGACGCAGGATTACTTGATATGGCCACATTTGTAGATCAAGCATTGGACCAGTACCAAACAAGTGATTGGGCAAAGACGTTGACCATTGATAATATCACTTTGGCCGACGGCAAAACCCGCGACTTTGTAAAATCAGTAGCTTTGAAGGATAAAGATTAATGTTTGAAACGATTGCCTCCATCCCGCTGATCGGTGGAATT
>CALDZS010000060.1 GCA_937944065.1 uncultured Amylibacter sp.
CTTGCCCTTTTTGCGGTACTGTTCCTCGATTTTCCATTCAATCGGCAAACCGTGACAATCCCAGCCTGGAACGTAGCGACTGTCTTTGCCCAACATTTGCTGAGATCGAACGATGAAATCTTTCAGGATTTTATTCAGCGCGTGACCGATGTGCAGATTTCCGTTCGCGTACGGAGGACCGTCATGCAGAACGAAACTCTTGCGTCCTTGCTTTTCGCGCAACCGATCGTAGATGCCGATTTTCGCCCAACGATCCAACCATTCTGGTTCTCGTTTGGGCAGTCCCGCGCGCATTGGAAAGTCGGTTTTCGGCAAGTTTAACGTGGTTTTATATTCGGGTGTGTCAGCGCACATAGCATGTTCCAGTCATGACAAAATTCTTTGGGGGTAAGATACGGCGCGGTCAATCCATACGCCTGTTCCCGACGCCTCTGATGCTCAGATCGTCGGGCTGCTAATTCGAATGATAATTGCGAATATGTTTCCCATGCGCGCCTTATAGGATGCAAGCGCGCTAAGGTAAAGCCATCAAGAGTGGCGAAATGCCCCTATATGTTCAACAAATCAACCGTTATACGGTGATTGATCGATTACGGGTGTTGGTATGAAAATTGCTATTTTAGGCGCAGGTGTTGCGGGTCTAACTGCCGCAACCCTATTGTCCCGAGCAGGTCGCGACATTACTCTTTATGACCAATTCATTGCACCAGCCCCCGTCGGATCTGGTTTGGTCGTTCAGCCCGTTGGCTTGAAAGTCCTGCGCGAGATTGGTGCAGCCGATCTAGCGTTGACATACGGCGCACCTGGCTACCGCATGGAAGGGTTTGAAGTTGGTCGTGGCCGTAAGATATTAAACGTATCTTACGGTCCTGATGGCGGTGCAAACTTTGGCCTTGGTATTCACCGCGCAAGCCTGTTCGATACGTTGCTAAAAACCGCACAATCCCACGGCGTTCAAATCATATCATCGCATTGCGTGACTGGTACCAGTTTTGAAAACGGTAAGCGCCATGTGATGTTCGAAGCGCAACCACCATCAGCCCCATATGACTTGGTGATTGACACGCTGGGGGCTGGTTCGCCGCTCAGCCCGCTGCGGGCAAAGCCATTGGAATATGGTGCAATTTGGGGCACAGTGGATTGGCCAACCAGCTCTGTGCAAAAGTATGATCAACTGAGCCAGCGATACAACCGCGCGCGCAACATGATCGGTATCTTGCCGATTGGAACCTTGCCGAATGATCCCATTAGGAAAGCAACGATTTTTTGGTCGCTACCAGTTGCAGATTATCAGACATGGCGAGATGCGCCCTTGGAAAGTTGGAAAGCAGACGCTGTGCAGCTTTGGCCAGAAATGGAGCCGTTTTTGGCTCAGATTGATCAACATGACGATATGACCATGGCACGGTATTCACATGGCACGCTGCGCAAACCCTACGGCGATGGGATCGTGCATATAGGCGATGCAGCACATCGCGCTAGCCCTCAGTTAGGACAAGGGGCAAACATGGCGCTGCTAGATGCCTATGCATTGGCCACTTGTTTGGATCGGTTTGATCTACAACCTGCGTTAGCCGCGTATACAAAATCGCGTCGATTGCATGTGGAAAGCTATCAAATGATGAGCAAGCTGTTTACGCCGATGTATCAATCCAACAGTCAAGTGTTGCCTTTTTTGCGAGATTGGCTGCTGGCTCCTGCCAGCTTTCTACCGCCGATGCCCAGTATTTTAAGAACTTTGGTGCGCGGATCGTTGGTTAACCCGCATCGTGGGCTGGACTGACACATTCGCTCGCCGTGGAACTATCTGCCAGTAAACCTTGCATTAAGCTACGGTCTTGTACCACTTGATCCAACGTATACTTATCCAGCACACCAAAGAATGCCTGTTGCGCATCGTAAAGCGGTCCGCGTAAGCCACATTGGGCAAAGGCTCGACAATCGCAAGATTTGGCAGCAAAGCATTCAGCCACGGGCACATCACCAGATAGATACCGCACCACTGCGCCAATATTAATGTCGCCCGCGTCTTTGGCCAAGGTCAAGCCACCAGCACGCCCCCTGCCAGAACGTAGAAAACCGCCGCGCACCAAGGCCGAGGCAACTTTGGCCACATGATGGTCGGATATTGCGTAGCTGGATGATATTTGGGCCACTGAAACGCGTTTGGGCGCCGTTGCGTAGACCCGCATCAAGACGCGCAATCCATAATCTGTAAATTTTGATAACTGCATTCGTTTTAATTAGCATTTACAATGCGGAATTAAAAGCTTATTAAATACGTATCTGAAATACCAATTTAGGAATCACCCATGTCGGCCCTCACTAAACTCGCTGAAGCATTTTTGTGGCCAGGCACCAAGCTGTGCCAATATTTCGGCGTGGAACCGACCGAAGATATGGGATTGATGCGATCATTTATCAACACATTGATCTGGTTGCCCTTAGGCATCACGGTCATCTATTATTGTGTTAGATAATTCAATCACTCGCACTGATATACAAAGGTTGGTGAAACACTTTTATAATGCGGTGCGCCGTGACCCCGTATTGGCGCCTGTGTTTGCCCAAAGCGTTCAACCTGATGATTGGCCCGCGCATGAGGAAAAGATCACACGCTTTTGGGCGAATGCAATCCTGCACGAGCGAGACTATAGTGGGAACCCAATGCAGGCGCACCGTGATCAAGGGCATGTGCACACCGACCATTTTCCGATCTGGCTGGATCTGTTTGAACACAGTGCTCGGCAAGTTCTACCAGCCCCCAAGGCCGAGGCGTTCACACGCTTAGCAAGACGTATCGGTGCCAGTTTGCAAATGGGATTAGAACGCCCCAGTTCCAGTGTGCCAAACTTGCGTTAGCTTGATCCAAACAGCCCTGTTAGGGCGTTCTTCACAAGGCTTGTGACCTTGGGCCTTGGCGTTGCATGAAATGGCATTGGGCGGCACACATCCATTGCCGCAACACCCACGCGCGCGGTTAAAGCCCCGTTGATCAACCCCTCGCCAAACCGGCGCGACAATTTTGACAGAACGCCGCCGCCCGCAAGTGATCCCAGCATGTCATCGCCAATGGCAACGGCGCCTGTGGCGACAAGATGTGCCGCGACCGTTTTCATCAATCGCCATGACCCAAATGTTCCAGCACGACCTCCATATACCTCGGCGATACGGCGGATCATGCGGATATTTGCCGTCAACGCAATCACCACATCAGCCATTGCCAAGGGCACTAACGCCGTCGCCGTTGCGACTTGGCGCGCCGCACTCTCAATCTCTTTGATCGCTTGTGCATCCAACGGTTCCATCAAACTTGTCTCGGTGAACTTCAACCGATCTGGGGCGTCAAAAACTTGTGCTGTGCCTTCATCGTACTTTGCCAATGCCCAGCCAATATCTTTGCGAGTTTTCAAATGACGATAGATTTGACCACAATACGTCTCGATCTGTTTCGCATCGGTCGATGTCAGCAGGCGTTCACCCGCAGCCCGCAGAGTGTCCATGCGGCGCAAACGAGAAATCGCCGATAACTCACGTAAAACCAAAAACAAGCAAACGAGACCAAGGGCTGCGATCAATCCGATAGCTGCGCGACCAAGCCAGAGGTTCCGCGCCATCATCTCGACAGTGAAATCCCACATCGCAATGCTCAGCGCGAACCCAATCAGTGCTATGACCAGCCGCCAAAACCATTTCACAATGAATGATGTTTTACGTGCGGCGGTCCGGGTCGCCATCTGCATTGCCATGCCAGCAGTTTGCGGATCAAAATCCACAATTGCAGGTGCCTCTGCTGGGGTTTCTATGACAACAGGTTCCACCTTCGCTTTGCTGCGCTTTGGTTTTGCCGCGTCTAATTCAATCACCAAAGGTTTCTTTTTTGAGTTGGTCATGACAGCATATCCCCGATCAGAAAATCCGTAGCTTTATCAAGTCGGATATGCGGCGGCCCTTCACCAGATTTTAAACTGAGCTTGGCAGGCGCAAATCGCATCACAGCAAAATCATCATCAAGCCATTTATGCGCGCCGTCGCGCCCCATGCGCAGAATTTCCGATGGATCAGAAGGCAACTCGCCGGGGTACATCACGGATGCCTTGCCAGTGTCCATCAGAATTCCTTGAACGCAATCAAGGCTTTGGCCATCATGGTTAATCGTCTTCTCTACCGTGGTGCGCAACCCTGCCAATGACATCGCAGAGGTTTCAACACCCAATATGTCAGCGCGATCTTTGGCATCGCGCAGAAGCGCCTGCATGAGGCCAGTCAATGCTCCGTGTTGATTTTGATGCAGGTGATCGGCTTTTGTTGCCGCGAATAGTATCTTCTCAACTTTCCTTCCTAACAGGCTGGAAAAGAAAGAATTTCTGCCAACACGATAACAAGACATGATATCTGCCATAGCCGTGCGCAGGTCATCAACCGCTTGTGGTCCAGCGTGTAAAGCACCCAGAACATCCACCAGAACAATTTGGCGGTCTATACGGGTAAAATGGTCTTTAAAGAACGGCGCGACGACCTTAGATTTGTACGCTTCAAACCGACGTTCGAATTCTCGGTAGAGTGATTTACGCCCTGCCTTAACCTCGTCCAATGGCGCAAACGTCAAGACGGGCGAGCCTTGCAAATCACCAGGCAATAAGAACCGACCTGGAGAGCAGGATGAAAAGCCCAGTTCGCGCGCAGACGACAGATACCCCGTAAAGGCAGAGGCAAGATTTTGCGCCGTTGGTTCGTCAATCCTTTTCGTAGGATCTATACCCTTAAGCTGGGCAAGCCAGCCTTCGGCCATCGATGCACGCGATCCGCGTGCCTGCGTCAACATTTGTGCCGACCATTCGGCATAGCTTTGTTGCATCAACGGCAAATCAAGTAGCCATTCCCCCGGATAGTCAACGATGTCCAAATGCACCATGCGCGGGCTGCGCAAACCAGACAGAATTCCCGTTGGCTGCACCCTGAATGATATTCTTAACTGACTAATCGCGCGCGTTGACGCGGGCCATTTCGGATCAGTTCCAAGCATATCCGACAAATGCTTTTCATACTCAAAACGAGGAATGGTGTCGTCAGGTTGTGGCTGCAGGAACGCCGCCAGAATATTGCCGCCCGATCGCAATTGCGGCATGCGGCCCCTGTCCAACAGATTTGCCACCAACGACGTGATAAATACAGTCTTACCCGCGCGCGACAGTCCAGTCACACCCAAGCGTATCACAGGTTCGAACAGAGCCTCATTCACGCCATCTACTGCGGTTTCGGCTGTGCGCGAAATACTGTCGATAATATCAGAGATGTATAAAATAGACCTGTTCCTTGTTTCTTGTCCTATATGTAGGTCAGCAAGTGGGCTTTTCATAGAGGCTTGGCAAATCATCCGCCAGAATGTATCTGCAAAAACATGGGACGATATGCGATCAAAATCGAATATAATGGCGAGGGTTTTGTCGGATGGCAAAAGCAGAAAGCCCATTTGGGTGTTCAGCAGATCATCGAAGATGCCTTACTAAGGCTGGAACCAACGGCCAGTGGCGTCCAAGGTGCGGGTCGCACAGACGCTGGCGTTCACGCAACTGGTCAAGTCGCGCATTTTGATATGGTGCAAGACTGGGCGCCATTTCGACTGAAAGAAGCGCTAAATTTTCATCTGAAACCAAACCCAGTGTCGATCATCGCAATCGCGGCTGTCGACGACGAGTTTCATGCGCGTTTTGATGCGCAAGAACGCCATTATGTTTTCAGACTAATCGCGCGCCGAGAGCCTGTGGTATTTGAAAAAGGATTGGTTTGGCATGTACGTGGTCCATTGGATGTGGATGCGATGCAAGAGGCAGCCAATCATTTGCTTGGAAGGCATGATTTTACAACGTTCAGATCAACCATGTGCCAAGCGCCGAACCCTGTGAAAACGCTGGATCGGCTAGACATTACCCATTCACCTGTCACCAACGGAGTAGAATTGCGGTTTGATGTGCGTGCCCGCTCATTCTTACACAATCAAGTGCGCAGCTTTGTTGGTTCATTAAAGCGTGTCGGTGCGGGATCATGGACCCCAGATGATATGCGTGCGGCCTTAGAAGCCAAAGATCGTGTCGCCTGTGGCTTGGTCAGTCCACCGCATGGCTTGTACCTAGCAAATGTGGTATATCCGACAGATATCTTCGCAGACGAATTGTAAGTAGAGAGGGGATATCACATGACCAAGGCACCCCTAAAAGGCTGGAACCACACACC
>CALDZS010000061.1 GCA_937944065.1 uncultured Amylibacter sp.
GCCTCAAATATCGCGCGTAACCCATCACGTGGTAGGTCTTGAACAAAACCCGGAATGACGTAAGCGCCGTTGTTATACAGTGCATCCAATGTCCCGCCTGTGCGTTTCATGGTTTCCGAAAACCCTGCCTGAACACTGTCAGAGCTTTCATAGTCGATTACAAAGCTTTCTAAGCCCTCGTCGATCAAACGATCACAATCGGCCTGCGCACGGCAGGTGGCAAACACGCGCCAGCCGCGCTTGTTCAAAGTGTGAGCGGCGTCATACCCGATGCCAGACGAACATCCGGTTATTAAAACTGTCTTTTGCGGCATGGCACCATCCTTTTGCACCCACATACGTCAAATAGCGTGTTTTTTGCAATTGCAAACCATTCAGCGCTAGACCTGCAATTCGCGCGACTATAGACATGCAAACATGGCTGATTTGACAGACGATAACCATGATGATCACGAAGGCGGTGCGACCATTCGCGAACCGCTGCGTCGTGCTATTGGTGATCGCTATTTAACGTACGCGCTGTCCACCATCATGCACCGTGCTTTGCCCGATGCCCGCGATGGTTTGAAACCAGTACACCGCCGTATCTTGTATGCGATGCGCGGGCTAAAGCTGGATCCAGCTGGCTCGTACCGTAAGTGCGCCAAAATCGTGGGTGAAGTGATGGGTAACTATCACCCGCATGGCGACCAAGCGATTTACGATGCGCTTGCGCGGTTGGCGCAAGATTTTAACCTGCGCTATCCATTGGTCGATGGCCAAGGTAACTTTGGCAATATCGACGGCGATAATCCAGCCGCACAACGGTATACCGAGGCGCGCCTGACGCATGCAGCACAGGCGTTGATGGTTGGCCTGTCCGAAAATGCCGTAGATTTCCGTCCGAACTATGATGGTTCAGAAATGGAGCCAGAGGTTCTACCAGCCACGTTCCCCAATCTGTTGGCTAACGGATCGACAGGTATTGCCGTGGGTATGGCCACCAACATACCACCGCATAATGTCGGCGAACTGTGTGACGCTGCAATTCATATGATTGGCGCGCCGAACCTTCGCGACGAGACGTTGATGGATTACGTGCCAGCCCCAGATTTCCCAACTGGCGGCGTTCTGATCGAGCCGCGTGAAAGCATGATGAACTCCTACAAAACTGGTCGCGGGGCATTCCGTCTGCGATCCAAGTGGGAGATAGAGGATCTTGGGCGTGGTATGTGGCAAATCGTTGTCACCGAAATTCCGTATCAGGTGCAAAAATCACGGTTGATTGAAAAAATTGCCGAGCTGATTAATCTAAAGAAAATCCCGATACTGGCAGACGTTCGCGATGAAAGCGCCGAAGACATCCGTCTGGTTCTAGAACCCCGTGCAAAAACGGTTGATCCCGCCGTTCTGATGGAAACGTTGTTCAAACTCTGCGATCTGGAAACGCGGTTCAGCATGAATATGAATGTGCTAATCGATGGGCGCACCCCCAAGGTTTGTTCGATGAAAGAAGTGCTTCGCGCCTTCCTTGATCACCGCCGTGCCGTTTTGATCCGCCGTTCGCAACACCGCATGGACAAAATTGATCACCGTCTAGAGGTATTAGAGGGTTATATAGTTGCCTTCCTCAACTTGGACCGTGTGATCGCGATTATTCGCGAAGAAGACGAACCAAAGCCGATAATGATGGTAGAGTTTACTCTGTCAGACGTGCAGGCCGAAGCAATTCTAAACATGCGACTACGCTCTTTACGCCGTTTAGAAGAGATGGAATTGCGCACAGAGCTGGATACATTGCAGGCAGAACGCGCTGATTTGGATGATCTTCTGGGCAGCGAAGACCTTCAGTGGGGCGCAATCAAAGATCAGCTACGCGATGCACGCAAGAAGTTTGGTAAAGATGCCGAGGGCGGCGCAAGGCGCACAGTCATCGAAGACGCGCCTGATATTGAAGAGGTGCCCTTAGAAGCGATGATTGAACGCGAACCGATCACTGTGGTCTGTTCGGGCATGGGGTGGGTGCGCGCGATGAAGGGTCATATCGATCTGTCGCAAGAGCTGAAATACAAAGACGGCGACGAAGCACGCTTTGCCTTTCACGCGGAAACCACCGACAAGTTAGTTTTGTTCGGATCGAACGGGCGGTTTTACACGATCCCATGTTCGGAATTGCCGGGGGGGCGCGGTATGGGCGAACCTATCCGACTGATGGTCGATCTGCCCAACGATGCAGATATGATGGAATTGTTCATCCATGATCCGGCACGTCGTTTGTTGCTGGCATCCAGTGTTGGTGACGGGTTTGTCGTGACCGAAAGCGAAGTGTTGGCGCAAACGCGCACCGGTAAACAAGTTCTGAATGTCAAAGGCGATGCGCGGGCGCAAGTTTGCAAACCCGTCATGGGGGATCATGTTGTCTGCGTCGGTGAAAACCGCAAAGTGCTGATTTTCCCATTGGAAGATTTGCCAGAAATGACGCGCGGCAAAGGTGTGCGGCTGCAAAAGTACAAAGATGGTGGTCTGTCGGATGCCACGACGATGTCATTGGACGTTGGTCTGCAATGGCTCGACCCCGCTGGACGTACCCGTACAGAGGTTGAATTGGCGGATTGGATAGGCAAACGCGCAACCGCTGGACGTATGGCGCCCCGTGGATTCCCGCATGACAATAGGTTTAACCTTTGATAACTAGGCGGCACTTTATCTTTTGTGAGGTCGCCTTTGTCCGATTTATTTAATCCCGATCAAACCATGTCAGCAGAATATACTGGCAACGGTAATCAATTGTTCCCGCTTGCCTTAAAAACAGCTCTTCTGACGCTTGTCACGCTTGGGATTTATCGGTTTTGGGCTCGGACTCGCATTCGTAAATTCTTTTGGTCCGCTGTTGCACCCGGTGGGCAGCCCTTTGAATATGACGGCAAAGGTCTGGAAAAGCTATTGGGCTTTCTAATCGCGGTGGCGGTGTTGGCTGTTTATCTGGGAATTTTACAAGTTCTGCTGACCTTCGCGGGTATGTCCTTGTTCGGCATGGCCGATTCCAGCAGCGGGAACGAGTTGCAGGCCGTTGCGGTTACCTACATTACATTGCTGGCCTTGTTGCCGTTGATTTTCTATGCGGCCTATCGTGCACAACGCTACAAGCTGTCTCGTACGCGCTGGCGCGGGATACGTTTTGCGATGGACAAGGCCGCGTGGGGCTATTCATGGCGTGGAATAATGTACACTTTCTTGAATATTATCAGCCTTGGTATTTTGATGCCGCTTTCTACATTTCGGCTGGAAAAGTACAAGATCGACCGGACATATTATGGCCAAGCACAGATGTTTCAGGGCGGCAAGTGGACGGGACTGTATCCCGCGATGAAGCATCTTGGGATTGCGTTGCTTTTGTTTGTATTTGGTGGACTTAGTTTCACTGGAATGGATTTCTCCAGTCTCGAAGACGGTGAACTCAGCGGTAGCGGCGCTGGGTTTGGTTTCCTTGGTGGAGTGTTGTTGTTTTTTGGTTATATTTGGTTCCTCATTGGCATGGCCTATTACCGTGTGCACAGTTTTCGATACCTGACTGCACACAAAGTACTGGGCGAAAATGTCCGCGCTCAAAGCCTGCCTTTGACATCAAATGTTGTTGGCTACTATCTGCTGGGCGCCGTGGTTGGAGGTATGGCCGCGATGGTTGCAGGCCTGATTGTCGGTGGTGTATTAGCCTTGCTCGGATATTTTATCGTTGGCGAAGCGGGCGCATTGTTTGGGGGCGTTGCAGGTTACATCGCTGCCTTTCTGGCCTACGGTGTAGCATATCTTGTGATGACCGTTCACCCAACCATCAAGCATTTTGCTCAAACCACCACGCTATATAATACCGCAGAACTAGATACGATCGCACAGCGCGAAGGCGACCATTTTGCCGAGGCAGAAGGCTTTGCCGACGCGCTTGACCTTGGCGCTGGGTTCTAGCCGTGGCAGCTGGCACATCAATCACGGCCACTTTTTTTGACGGTTTGACCGCTAAGGAACGACGTGTGCTGGTCGAGTTTGATCATACGAGACTTGAGATTTCAGGCGATGAAATACCAGACAGGTTGCACTGGGCCTATTCCGATCTGCGAGAACGGCTTGATCAAGCAGGGTCTCAATCGATCATCGTTCAGCAAACTGGAAATGAAGCGCGCTTGCTTATCGATGATAAAAGCAGTGCTGACTGGTTGCGAAATGTCAGCCATGATTTGGCCAACCCGGACAACCCACCTGGCAGTTATCATCGTTTGGCGATATCCGCGGTCGTTGCCCTAGCGTCTGTGTTTTTAATCTTGTTTGTCATTATTCCCGCCTTGTCGAATACATTGGCGGCGTTGATCCCCATTGATCGTGAAATCGCCCTTGGCAAAGGCAGTGTGCGTCAAATTGAGCGTATCCTAACGTTGGAGCGGAATCCTGACCTGACCTGCAGTTCGACCGAAGGCGATCTTGCGTTGGCCAAAATGTCTGCTCGCCTCAGTGCGCAGTTCGACAGCCCGTATCCAATTGATGTCCGCGTGTTTGATCATGAAATGATCAACGCCTTTGCGGTACCTGGCGGCCAGATTATTCTGTTCAAGGGATTGATTGATGCGGCAGGAACCCCAGAGGAGGTCGCGGGCGTTCTGGGGCATGAAATGGGACATGTGATCCACCGCGATCCGACGCGCCTTGCGTTACGATCTGCTGGTTCTGTTGGCATTTTGGGTATGCTGGTTGGTGATTTTGCAGGTGGCGCGGCAACTCTGGTTCTGGCCGAACAGTTGATCGCAGCCAATTACGCACAGGAGGCAGAGGCGGGCGCGGATGTGTTTGCAACCGAGGTTTTGGCGGATGCCGAACTGCCATCTAAGCCTTTTGCAGAGTTTTTTGACAAGCTAGATGCTCAATTTGGGGGCGACGACGAGGACGAGAATGATTTTCTATCCCACCTTGCTTCGCACCCAGAGCTGCGCAAACGCGCCGATGCTGCACGTCGGGCTGACACAATCGGGGATCGGGATTTCACGCCGGTGCTGACCAAAGACGAATGGAACAGTTTGCGGGCTATCTGCGACGATAATTCTTAACGTTTGGTAACTTTCAGTTGCACGCCACCTTCGGGGCGCAAGGTGACCACCATAACGGGGTCAGGGTCGACGCCAGCAATGCGTTCGAATTTGTAACGGCTCACCAGCGTGGCCAGAATAATCTGTGCCTCCATAATGGCGAATTGTGAACCGATGCAAACCCGTGGGCCGTCGCCAAAAGGTAGAAACGCAAAGCGGGAGTGTTTTGCGCCTTCGCCAAACCGATCAGGGTCAAACGCATCTGGATCATCCCACAATTGATGGTGACGATGCAGTGCATAGATCGGGATCATAACTGTGTCTTTTGGCGACACTTTGCGGTCACACAACATGTCATCCTTCTGGGCAGTACGCGAGATGAAGGCGGCAGGTGGATACAAACGTAATGTCTCGTTTATGACCTGACGCGTGTAGGTCAGGGTTTGGCAGTCGTCAGCATTTGCTGTGCGTCCGTTCAAAACCTTGCTCGCCTCTGCATACAATTTTTCCTGAACGGATTCATCAAATGCACACAAATATAGGGCCCATCCAAGTGTCAACGCGGTGGTCTCGTGTCCTGCAACGATAAAGGTCAACAAGTTGTCGCGTAGCTCTGCTGCGTTCATGGTACGGTTCGTTTTGGGATCTTCGCCTGCCATCAACAAATCTAGCAAGTCTGGGACATCACGCGGCCCCCGGTTTGCACGGTCTTTGACCGCCTCATCTGCAATCGCTTTGGTTTGCTTCAGCGCATTGGGTTGAAACAAGCGGTTGGGACGTGGAACCCAAGAGGGAACACCAACCACATCAAACAAGGATACGCGCGCCACTTGATCGATATACTTTTCGATGGCGATGTGCACTTGATCACTGTCGATGCTGTCCGACCCAGAAAATGTCACATCAGAAATTACATCAAAAGTGGTTTTTACCATCTCGTCAAACATATCGACGCGTGCTGATCCGTCGCCCAAGCGTGCGCAAGCGGCATCAGCACTTGCGGACATAATTGGGGCAAGGTTTGCAATATTGCGAGGGGAAAACACGGGCGCTGCAGCGCGGCGTTGCCAGCGCCAGTGCGCGCCTTCAGCAATGAAGAGACTGTCGCCTATTGCTGGTTCCAACAAGTTCTTGGTGACGTCGGACTTGGGATAGTCATCCAACTTGTCGCGCAATATATGCTGCAATGCATCTGGATCCATAACCATGTGCCACTGCACCCAAGCGGTTTTACCAGACACAATCGGTTGTAACGTCGCCAGCTTTGGAATGATCGACAGAACGTTTCTGCGCGCTTCTTTCAATGTGCGCCAAATGCCCCAGACGTCGGTGACCAATTTGACCTTTACCGGATGCTGTTTTTTCAACATGTTACCCTCTTCCACAATTAACATAACGCGAAATTGCGGCGCAGATAGGGGCAAGAGGTGGTTTGCTAGGAAATGCGCGGAAATGTCACGATGGATAAACGCGGGAAACGGCCGATTATGCGGCCGTATTAGTTAGCTTTCTGACCGTCATTTGCCACCGCCTTCTTGGTGCAATGTGATGACCATATCGGGATCAGTGTCCGGTAAGAAGTCAAATTGATATCGGCTGTTCAATGTAGCGAGAATAATAAAATTTCTATCATCGCAAACTGCTCGCCGATTCACGCCCGTGGGCCATCCCCAAAGGGAAGAAATACACCTCTTTTTACAGTTGGCATTGGCGTCAAAACGACCTGTGTTGAAAGCATCCGGATTCTTCCAAAATGCCTTGTGACGATGCAGTGCTTTGATCGAAAGAAAAATGGTTTTTTTGGCTTTTCTTTTGCCCTGCCAATACATCATTGGCTTGTGCTGTTCCTTCCAAGAATGACAAAGGTGGGTACAGTTGAAGAGCTGCGTTCAAAACTTGGCGAATATTAACGAACTGATCTCAATAAGTTACGGTCGCAGCGTGTCCCTTCAAAGTTGTCGCGCCACTTTGTGCATTCGGATTTGAACGGCAGGATCGAAAGCAGATAAATACAATGCTCAACTGGCTGTAAGCGCGCTGGTTCCATTCCCGCCCGCGATA
>CALDZS010000062.1 GCA_937944065.1 uncultured Amylibacter sp.
CCACTCAATATAAATATGTTTCGTGAGCTTCTGATCAGTGCGACCTACACCAACCCGCTGGCAACCAAGCAGTTGGTAAAGCTGTTGATCCACCGCAAAGAGCAGGCCAAGGAACCTTATCTGAGCATCCTGCACCAACCCTCGCGTTTAACAGGGTCAACCAACGCGTTTTCCGATTGGCTGCCTTCATTGTTGGTTCCATCAAAAACCGCCCGCAGTACTCGGTTGGGTAGTTATCGCGATCTCAGCCTGCCGATGGGCTTGATTTGGGGTGACAGCGACACAATATCACCGCTTGCTCAGGGACAAGAAATCGCGAATGCGGTGTCGGACAGCCAGCTTTTCGTGATGGACCGCGTTGGGCACATGCCATTTCTCGAAAACCCATTAGAATTTCAAAATCATCTAACCGCAGCTTTGACAAAAATCCGATCTGGTTTTCAATAGGCTCATGTCCTAGACATATAAAAAAGGGAAACGATCACATGCCAACAACCATTTGCACTTGGAACATCAACTCCGTCCGATTGCGCGAGCCGATTGTTTTAAAGTTGCTAGAAGAACAGCAACCAGATGTGCTGTGCCTACAAGAATGCAAAGCAATGGTGGACCTGATTCCGACCGAGAATTTTGCAAAGCTTGGCTATTCCCTGATTGCGCGTGGCCAGAAGGCCTATAACGGCGTGGCACTGCTGTCGCGTATCCCGATGGAAGATGCTGGGCATAGGGATTTTGTTGGCAAGAAGGACGCACGCCATGTGGCGGGGCGATTGGAAAACGGTGTGACCATCCACAACTTCTATATACCCGCTGGCGGTGATGTCGCAGACCGAGAGGTGAACGAAAAGTTTGGCCATAAGCTAGATTTCTTGTCGGAAATGCAAGATTGGTTCGCAACCGATACGCCAGAAAAGTCAATCCTCGTTGGCGATTTGAACATCGCCCCACGCGAAGATGATGTTTGGAGCCATAAACAATTGCTAAAAGTGGTTTCACACACACCAGTAGAAGTCGACGCGTTAGATGCAGTTCAAAAATCAGGTAACTGGGTCGACATCACTCGAAAAGATATTCCTGACGGACAGTTATATTCATGGTGGTCCTACCGTGCCAAAGATTGGGCTTTATCAAACAAAGGCCGACGTTTGGATCACATTTGGGCAACAGAAGACATTTCAAACACCGCGCATTCCAGTCGCATCTACGCCGACGCGCGCGGATGGGAGAAACCGTCAGACCACGCCCCAGTGTTTGCAACTTTTGATTTCTAACGCCTTGCTGTTTCACGACCTTAGTAATTTTTAGGAGAGTATTTTGGATAATTTTACACGCCGCGGTTTGTTATTGTCTGGCAGTGCGCTGATCGGCGCGCTTGCTGTCCGAACTTTTCAATCCAAGCATATCGTCATGGATGGCACCACATCACTTGTCACGCCAGCGGGTGAAAACACGCTGAACGACGCCAGTCTTTTATCCGAAACGCCAGTACACAAACACATCATCCTAAAACAGGATCCCGGTGCACAGTTAGTAGATCAATTGCGTGCTGAACTTAAGGCAGCAGAGACAGAGGATCGCCCTGTCAACATCGGTGCCGCACGCCATTCCATGGGTGGCCAAGCAATTCCACGCGACGGGCATGCAATAACATTCGAAACTGGATTTATGGAACCTGACACAGATGCGCAAACTTACCGTACAGGTGCAGGTGTTCGTTGGCATCAAGCGATTACACAACTTGATAAAATCGGGTTTTCCCCAAAGGTTATGCAATCCAATAGCGACTTTGGTATCGCATCAACCTTTTGCGTGAATGCCCACGGCTGGCCAGTCCCGCATTCCGCGATGGGTAGCACGGTGAACAGTTTCAAAATGGTAATGGCTGACGGTGAACTAGTCACCTGTTCGCGCAACGAGAATCTTGATTTGTTTAACCTGACGATGGGTGGATACGGCCTGACAGGTTTGATAACCGAATTAGACGTGGACATGGTTCCCAACCAATTGCTGTCACCCAGCTTTGACGAAATGCCAGCGTCAGAGTTTGGACCAAAATTCGTGGCGGCTTTGCAGGACCCGTCAGTCAGTATGGCTTATGGTCGGCTAAACGTAGATCGTGCTCGCTTTTTTGAAGACGCGTTGATGATCACTTATCGCCCAGCCGTTCAGGAAGAAGTTACGGAAATTCCACCAGTCGAGGGATCTGGATTTATCTCCAAATTCGCGGCCAAACTTTTCCGATCTCAGTTGGACAATGAACGGATGAAACGGGCGCGCTGGTGGGTTGAAACCGATTTGGGTTCTACTGTCGCCGCTGGCAATGCATCGCGCAATAGCCTTATCAATGAACCCGTTGCCACATTGGATGATGGCGATCCTACGCGTACCGATATCTTGCACGAGTATTTCGTTGAACCGGAACGTTTCGCGGAATTTGCACTTTTGTGCAAACGCATCATCCCTGCCAGTTACCAAGAGATGTTGAACATTACACTGCGTTACGTCGCACCTGACCATGAAAGCGTGTTAACCTATGCCCCCGTTCCACGCATTGCGTGCGTCATGTTATTCAGCCAAGAAATGACCCTCCGCGCAGAAGCAGATCACGCGCGAATGACGCAAGCCTTGATCGACGCAACGTTGGCAATCGGCGGTACATACTATCTGCCCTATCGTCCCCATGCGCGTGTAGACCAGTTCGCAACTGCATATCCGCGGGCAGAGGAGTTTGTAGAACGTAAACGTAGGATTGACCCAAAGCTTCGCTTGCGTAACAATCTATGGGACAGCTATCTGTCGAAACTTTGAAGGAATACCATGACACTTTTGCGCAAAATTAGCCTTGGTTATTTCGTAGCGTTGATGATCGCGGCGGCCTTAAATTACATTCCCGGCTTGACCGACGACCAAGGCTTGGCTTTTGGCATATTCGCCTTGGATATCTTTGATGATGCGCTACACGCGGCATCGGCGCTATGGGCATTGATTGCAGGTCTAACCTCGCACCGCGCCTCGAAGATTTTTCTGACTGTTTTCGGCGCACTCTACCTCGGTGACGGGACATTGGGATTGATTACAGGGTCTGGGTATTTGGATTTTGGCATTTTTAACAACGGTGTGCTCGACCTGCCATTCGGATTTAAAATCATGGCCAACCTTCCACACATCGCACTAGGCGGTATTGCACTTCTTTCGTCGCGGTTTTTGGACAACCGCTGATGCTCGCTCGGCTTTATCGATGGTTCAAACGCGGACTTATAATTCTGTTTGTTATCATTCTTATTTTGCTTGCCCCTGCCACATATGTGGAATTTGGGTGCCGAGAACCCATGGCTGAACGTGATTACAATGCAATATTGGCGCCCAAACATCATCGCAATCTTGCAGCGAGCTTTCTGACCTATCCCGAATGGAACATCGTTCATGCATATGATGATTATGCCGCCGTAATCGAAACTCGGGACCCTCACGAATTTGGTTTTCTGCGGGCAATACGTCAATTCTGGTCATCCGCATGCAGCTTGTCAAAAATTGCAGATCAAAACGGTGGTGCGGATCAAGCAACCAAACAGACCATGTATGTTATCGGCGTCAGCTTTACCGCAGAACTGTTGGCAAAAGCCGCTTATGAAGAAACCATCGGTCGGGTTTTCGCAACCCTGCGCGGATCTGAGCGATCGAAACTGGACAACCTGTCTGCCAAAATGGCCCGTACCTATGCAACGTTTTTACAGCAAGTACCGTGGTACAAATATGATTTCCAAACTGACCGCGCGCAACTGCATAGTGAAAGCGAAGGTTCGGTGCGCGACACTGAACGGCGCTTCGCGTTAGGCACAGAATTCGCCGTAAAAACCGTTTATGCAGGCGTTATAGGAAACGCCGTCAGCGCCACGGGCGAAGCAGCTTTGACCATCCGCACGGTTATCGACGGCATGACGGAAAGCAAACTAAAATCTATCAAGGACGTGACCATCATTGGTACCACCCCATATGGGATCGAAATCGAAACTCCGCGTTACCGCGTTTTCACCAAGATCTTGCAAGAGATCGCTCGCTTTGGCGGCAGCCCCATTGAAATTGCGGGGAATGATCGCATCATGCTCTCCGCCATTTCCAGCCAGCAAGAATTCGGCAAAGGCTTTTTTGAGATCGCGCGCCAAGGTCACGGAGATTACCGATATTTGTTCAACGTGCCAATGTCCGAACTGTCCCAAACCATCGAGAATATGCGCCACTCTAAAACCATGCGGCTAGAGCATATCTATGACTATTAGGGAATTGACACTTGGCAGCCTTAGTGCATTATTATGTTGGTTAGTTATCTCGGTTGGCGTCATGCTGATATCTGATCAAGCACCAGCAGGGCGGGTGATGTTTCCATCAAAATCATTCGTCGCGTCATTCGATGGCAGCACCAGCATTCTTGCCCATGGTCGAATATCTGTCACGTTGGCAATGGATCGCAAACGCGCCAGCGACCTTTACCGTTCTGGCGCTTGGCTTGTGTTACCCGCTGGACTAAAAGGATGCTTGCCTTTGCCCGACCAAGTCGAACCTTGATAGACCCAAGGCGACGGGATAGATGGCACCAAGCTTAAGGAACGATGACATGCTGGAATTTGGACAAGATACGGGAACTGACGATCTGGTGAAGGACGCGACCGAGGCAACGTTTATGGCAGATGTCATAGATGCCAGTCACAAGGCGCCTGTGATCGTGGATTTTTGGGCGCCTTGGTGTGGCCCATGTAAAACGTTGGGTCCCGCGCTAGAGGCAGAAGTGAAGGCCGCTGGTGGCAAGGTCACCATGGTAAAGGTCGACATAGACCAAAACCAAATGCTAGCCAGCCAGATGCGTGTACAATCCATTCCTGCGGTCTTTGCTTTTGTTGACGGACAGCCAGTCGATGGCTTCATGGGCGCGAAGGCCCCGTCCGAGATTAAGGAGTTCGTCGAAAAAACAGCCGCCCTTGGTGGCGATGGACCTGGCGATTTGGCCGACGCAATAACCGCAGCGCAAGAGATGTTAGATGCAGGCGAACATGTTGATGCCGCCGAGACATTCGCAGCCATTTTAGAACAAGACCCGATGAGCGGAGCCGCTTTTGTTGGACTGGTGAGATCACAAATAGCCGCAGGCGAAACTGTTGAAGCACAAGAAATGCTAGATAACGCTCCAGCTGATTTGGCCAACGACCCTGCCGTATTGGCGTTGAAAGCACAATTAGAGCTGGCCGAAATGGCAGGCGACGCAGGCGAAAGCGCTGAGTTGTTGGCGAAACTTGATACAAATCCGGACGACCATCAGGCCCGTTTCGATTTGGCATTGGCACTGCTTTCCAGTGGCGATCCCCAAGCATCTGTGGACAATCTATTGGAACTGTTCCGCCGTGATCGGAACTGGAATGACGAAGCAGCGAAAATGCAATTGTTCAAAATTTTCGAAAGCCTAGGACCAGAAGACGAGATTGCAATCACCGGCCGCCGCCAATTGTCATCAATGATATTTGCCTGATAGACAAAACGGTTTAAGTTAGCCAAATGATCACTCTACCCAGCCTACCAGAAACTATTCCATTGTTCCCGCTTAAGGGTGCATTGCTGTTGCCGCGTGCCAGCTTACCGTTGAACATATTCGAACCTCGCTACATTCAAATGATCGACGACGCCCTAAAGACCGATCATCGTATGATCGGGATGATCCAACCGCGCGATGTACCGCATGATATGGGAAACCCGCCGTTGCACCAAATAGGATGCGCTGGAAGATTAACCAGCTTTTCTGAAACCGCCGACGGGCGTTACATGGTTTCGCTATCAGGTATCAGCCGGTTTCGCCTGATCGCACAAAACGAAGGGTTTACGCCCTATACGCGCGGCGATGTAGACTGGAAAAGCTTTGAGCGTGATTTAAACGGGGTTGAAAAAGACCGCGAATTTAATCGTCCCGCATTTCTGAAAACTCTAGATCGCTACTTTAAGACCGCGCAGTTGGACAGTGATTGGGATAACCTGACGGACGCAGACGAAGAATTGTTAATAAACTCGTTATCCATTCTTTGCCCATTTGCAGACGAGGAACGTCAAGCGCTGTTGGAGGCTGTTACATTGCAGAATCGCCGCGAAACATTGGTCACTTTGATGGAATTCGCAATGCGCCCGATTGAAGACCGTCTGGGCAAAATCCAATGAACGAAACCAAGACAGATGGCCGTATGTTAGAGGCGTTGGTGTGCCCCATGACAGGCAGCGCTTTGGACTATGATGCGCAAAATCAAGAATTGGTGTCACTTCGGGGCAAATGTGCATATCCAATTCGCAATGGCGTGCCAGTTTTACTGCCAAGTGAAGCGCGCGTATTAGATGACTAACTAAATTTGCCGTCCCTGCAACAACTTTGGCAAGTTTCCAGACAATCCCGCGGCCTTGCGCATAAACCCGCGACGGACACTTGGTACTGCATTTACAGCGCCCAGCCCCAGATCACGTCCCAAACGGATCAACGGATTATCGTTTGAAAATACACGATTTATTGTGTCGGTGGCCGCTGCCATTTGTACAGTCTCGCCGCGTCGCCAAGTTTGATATCGACGCAGCACTTGAAGCGACCCAATGTCTTCGCCACGACGCGCTGCATCTGCGATAACCTCTGCCAAGGCGGCAACGTCACGTAGTCCTAGGTTCAAACCTTGCCCGGCCAACGGATGAATTCCATGTGCCGCGTCGCCGACAAGCGCCACGCGTTCGTGTGCAAATTCCTGAGCGATAGATAGACCAAGAGGATACGAAAACCGCTGACCAGAAAGGCTTAAATCGCCTAGAAAGTCGCCAAACACAGGTCTCAGTGCATCCAGATAACTCGCGTCATTCATGGCATTGATAACGGCCGCGCGTTCGTTGTTTTCAGTCCACACAATAGATGATCGATTTCCCTTTAGCGGTAGAATGGCCAACGGGCCTGCTGGCGTAAAGAATTGATGCGCCGTTGCATTATGAGGCAACGTGTGATCAATCGCGCAAACAAGAGACGTTTGTTTGTAATCCCACCCAGATCGCTTGATCCCAGCGCGCGTCGCCACTGCTGATCTGCGCCCGTCCGCCCCGATCAGCAGCCTGGCCGTCAGGGTGTTTCCATCAGACAATGATATAGATGCATGTCCGAGCGTAATTGATTGTTTTATAACAGATACTTCTGTTGCGTGGGTGATTAAATCGTCCGTAGCAATCTGCGCCAGCAGGGCGTTGCGTAAAAAACGGTCCTCAACCAAATACCCCATAGGCCCTTCTGCCAACTCTGAATGATCAAAGTGCACATGAAGGGGCGACGCACCTTCGCCAGCGCGACCATCACTGACTTTGATGTCGAGCATTGGTTGCGCGTGATCTTCCACTTCCTCCCACAAGCCCATGACTTTGAGCATCCGTTGGGTGGCCAGCGCCACTGCATACGCGCGGCCATCAAACTTGGGATCTTTGTGAGTTTTGGCGGGCTGTGGATCGACCAAAGTCACACGTTGTCCCACAGAAGCCAACGCCAACGCCAAGGCGCAGCCGTTCAGACCACCCCCCGCAATCAAGATATCTGTATCGAAATTCATAAGATGAAACATACTCTATGCCAAAACCAATTGTCCAAGGGTCAATGCGTCGCTAGGGTGTCCGAATGATAGATAATTGGCAATCAGCATCCGCTTGTGATCTTGGCCGCGCGATAGACGCAGGCAAAGTGGATCCGCTTGATTTGACCAAAGCTTTTTTGAAAGCTATCGACAAGCACCCATATCGCGACCGCATTTATACCATCGTAACTACAGAACGCGCCTTGCGCGAAGCGACCGACGCGAGCGTGCGGGCTATAGCGCAAAAGAGACGAAGCCTGCTAGACGGGGTTCCAATATCTTGGAAAGATCTGTTTGACACCAAGGATATCCCGACAGAAGCGGGCACCGCACTGTTGAAAGGCCGCACACCGAAAACGGATGCTATGGTGGTTAAAAATGCAACAAACGCAGGGCTGGTGTGTTTGGGGAAAACCCATATGTCAGAATTGGCGTTTTCAGGATTGGGGATCAATCCAGTCACCGAAACGCCACCAAACTTTTTTGACCATGAGGCGATTCCCGGCGGCTCTTCTTCAGGGGCTGCCGCGTCCGTTGCGTTTGGTTTGGCGGCAGCTGGTATTGGGTCGGACACTGGCGGTTCGGTGCGGATACCGTCAGCATGGAACGGGTTGGTCGGACTAAAAACCACATCTGGCCAACTTTCATTGGATGGGGTCGTACCCCTGTGTCCGAAATTCGACACCGTCGGGCCCCTCTGTCGCAGCGTAGAAGATGCATCATATCTAAACGCCATTATGGCTGGCAAAAAGCCATCGGACCTGAAACCGCAATCCCTTGATGGCGCGCAAATAATGGTGCCCAGCAATATTGCTTTGGATGAGCTGGAACCAGCGATCGCCACAGAGTTTGAGCGTAACCTTGAAAGTTTGCGCACAGCAGGTGCAAACATCCGACGAAGGCCAATCGATGGGCTGCAAACAGCGTTTGATTTGGCAGGCTGCCTGTTTACATATGAGGCCTACAATCAGTGGCGCGATCTGATCGAGGCTGATCCAGACAAAATGTATCCAGAAATTTTGGCACGATTCCGCTCTGGCGCGAATTACAGCAACGCCCAATATCAAGAGGCATGGGCCACGTTAAACGATATTCGCGCCAAGTATCAAAATCTGACCCAAGGATTTGATGCGGTAATTCTACCCAGTTCACCCATCACGCCACCGCATTTGGTTAGTTTGCAGCAAGATTCAAAGCTATACGTCCGTACCAACTTGCTGGCGTTACGCAATACGCGGATGGGTAATTTACTGGGTGTTTGTGCGGTCAATATTCCCACAGATTTGGCCGCATATGGTCTGATGCTGATGGCTTCCCCGAACCAAGAAGACGCCGCATTATCTATGGCTCTGGCTGTTAAAAACGCCCTGTAAACAAAGCTGTCACAATCAAAATAATTCGCACAAGATAGCTTTTGCACGCGACTGGAATTCATGTATAAAGTTACAAAAGGGCATAAAGACCCAAAGACTGAGGCATAAATGACGTTTCCCGAGCGGTTTTCGAACCTGCCAGAATATGCATTCCCGCGACTACGCGCACTGCTGGACTCCACACCAGCGGGTGGCGATGTTGTGCACATGTCTATTGGCGAGCCGCGTCACGCAATGCCTGACTTCGTCGCTGAAGTTTTAGGCAAACATCTAGACGAGTTTGCAAAATATCCTGACAATAATGGCGCACCCGATCTGTTAGCGGCCATTACCCAATGGCTAAAAGGCCGTTTCGATATAAACTTGTCACCAGACCAATTGTTGACCCTGAACGGGACCCGCGAAGGGCTGTATAGCGCTGTAATGGCTCTTTGCCCTGAAACTAAGAACGGTGCGGTTACCAAAGTCCTTATACCAAACCCTTTTTATCAAGTTTACGCGGTTGGAACAGCTGCGGCTGGGGCTGAACCAGTCTTTGTTCCAGCATTAGCCGAAAATGGATTTCTACCAGACTTTAACAGCCTACCAACAGACGTTCTGGATCAAACTGCAATTTGCTTTATCTGTTCGCCTTCAAACCCGCAGGGTGCGATTGCCTCGAGACAGTATTTATCTGACCTGATCGATTTGGCGGAAAAGCACGATTTCAAAATCTTCTCTGACGAATGCTATTCCGAGATATATCGCGACACACCACCCCCAAGTGCTTTGGAAATTGCACAAGAAAAGGGTGCCGATCCAGATCGCGTGGTAATTTTCCATTCCTTGTCCAAACGATCAAACATGCCAGGATTACGGTCGGGCTTTGCGGCAGGTGGTGTAAAGTCCATCGCAGAAATGCGCAAATTAAGAGCCTACTCAGGCGCACCTTTACCCTCCCCACTTCAAAGCCTAGCATCCCATATTTGGCGCGATGAACAGCACGTTATCGCCAGTCGCGAACTTTATCGTAAAAAGTACGAGATTGCGGATGGAATTTTTGCTAAGATAGATGGATATCACCCACCACAGGCTGGTTTCTTTTTGTGGCTTCCAGTTGACGATAGTGAGCAGGCAACTTTAAAAGTCTGGCGCGAAACTGGGGTCAGAGTTCTGCCAGGCAAATACCTTAGTCGCGATGTGGGTGGTCAAAACCCAGGCAACGGGTATATTCGTGTTGCTCTGGTGGCTGAAATGAATGAAATGCAAAACGGGCTTTTGGCCCTGAACAACAGTTTGTACGCAGGATAACGAGCATGGCATACCGTACGCGAACGCGCGATCCATTGTTGGAAACACATATGCAGAATGCCATCCGCAAGCGGACGGCAGAATTGATAGGATTCGGGCTGCTGGGTTTGTCTGCCGTATTTGCGGTTGCACTATTCACATATTCACCAACGGACCCCAGTTTTTTCAACGCACCGTCTGGCCCGATAGAGAACCGCCTTGGCGCCTTCGGTGCGACGCTTGCCGCGCATCTGATATTTGCAATTGGTTGGGCCAGTTGGTGCATTCCCCTTACATTGTTTACTTGGGGCGTGCGTTTGATCCTGCACATAGGCGAACAGCGTTGGATGTGGCGGGCGGTATTCGTACCTATCTTCGTCATGATCACATCTGTCTTTTTGGCGACCCATGCCCCACCCCAATCATGGACACAAAGTTGGTCTTTGGGCGGGGTTGCTGGTGACGCCGCGCTTGAAGGTTTGCTAGATTTAAACCCATTCTCCCTGCAATCATGGATTCGCATTTTGTCTTTTGGATTTGGGTTCCTGACTATCTGGTCGGGACTTTATGCGCTTGGGTTTTCATGGGCAGAAGTGAAGCGTTGGATGAAATATTCTGGTCTTGCGATCGTGCTAACCTATTCAGGAATTTTGCGGTTCCTGTCAGGTGTTTTGAAACTTAGTTCAAAATCTGTAGCATCGGCAAAAACCAAAATTGAGGACCGTAAAATTCGCCAAGACGGAATGCCAATTATTGAAACTGAGGGTCACATTCCAGAGGCCGTCAAATCAACACGCAAACAGATGGGGCGGAAAACACTGTTTCCAACGATCCCCGTTTTTGGCCACAAAAATGCAGCACGCGATAATGACAATGATTTGATCGTTACTGATCCCAAGGTTAATTCTGATGCCAACCGCGTACAAAGACGCATTGCAGAAGTTATCCGCAAACGCGAAGCCGCAGGTGGGACGGACACCCAAGAGCCCGCAGATAAAATATCGGCTGCGGTGGCCCGCGCCACGCAACGCACGGAACCATCGTTCCGCCCCCCTGCCCCGCAGGTACCCATTGAAAATATATTCGATGATGGCACGCCAGAAGCACAAGATGCCGATCCATTTGAAAAATTGGGAATTCCCGCACCGCAGGGCACGCCTAGCCCACCACCGCCGCCGACCCCGTACAAGGATCGTGCAAAGGTAGAACACACGATCAAAAAACCGATCCCGCAAAGCCGCAAGGCAAAAGCGGAAGAGCAGCCAACACTGTTTAAGAAAACCAAAACGCTGGCGTTTGAAACCCCCGAAATTGGATTTCTTTCATCACCCAAGAACATCATTCGGGCGCAATTAAGTGACGAAGCGTTGGAAGAAAATGCACGTATGCTGGAAAACGTTTTGGATGATTACGGCGTCAAAGGTCAGATCGTTTCTGTGCGTCCTGGTCCAGTGGTTACCATGTACGAATTGGAACCTGCCCCCGGCCTGAAGGCTAGCCGTGTTATAGGTTTGTCTGATGACATTGCGCGATCCATGTCAGCATTGGCCGCACGCGTCTCTACCGTACCTGGCCGCACCGTAATTGGTATCGAGCTACCAAATGAAAACCGTGAAACAGTTTTCTTACGCGAGATTATTTCTTCACGCGGGTACGGTGATGGCAGCCACGGCTTACCCCTGGCATTGGGCAAAGACATCTCTGGTAAACCGGAAATTGCGGATCTGGCAAAAATGCCTCACCTGCTAATCGCCGGTACAACAGGTTCGGGTAAATCTGTTGCCATCAATACGATGATTTTATCCTTGCTATACAAGCTAAGCCCAGAAGAATGTCGTTTGATCATGATCGATCCAAAGATGCTAGAGCTGAGCGTTTATGACGGCATTCCCCACCTTCTATCTCCCGTTGTGACTGATCCCAAAAAGGCCGTTGTCGCGCTAAAATGGGTTGTTGGCGAAATGGAAGAACGCTATCGCAAAATGTCCAAAATGGGCGTTCGCAACATCAACGGGTACAACGGCCGCGTCGAAGAAGCATTGTCCAAAGGAGAAGATTTTGAGCGTACTGTGCAGACCGGCTTCGCCGAAGACACAGGCGAGCCTATCTTCGAAACAGAAACTATAACACCCGAAAAGTTGCCGTTTATTGTCGTGGTCGTTGACGAAATGGCCGACCTAATGATGGTTGCCGGCAAAGAGATTGAGGCGTGCATCCAGCGTCTGGCGCAAATGGCGCGTGCGTCTGGCATCCATCTTATCATGGCCACGCAACGTCCATCGGTTGACGTGATCACTGGTACGATCAAAGCCAACTTCCCGACACGCATCTCGTTTCAAGTAACGTCGAAAATCGACAGCCGTACGATTTTGGGCGAAATGGGTGCCGAGCAATTATTGGGCATGGGCGACATGCTTTATATGGAGGGTGGCGGTAAGATTACGCGTATCCACGCGCCGTTTGTGTCGGATGAAGAGGTTGAAGTTATCGTTAACCACCTGAAAATGTACGGCCCACCAGAGTATGTGTCAGGCGTCGTTCAGGGTCCACCAGATGGCGCTGCGGGCACAAGCATAGACGAGGTTCTGGGGCTGGGTGGAAACACCAGCAAAGAGAACGCATTGTATGACGAGGCCGTCCAAATAGTCGCGCGCGACCGGAAATGTTCAACCAGCTATATCCAGCGAAAACTGTCAATTGGGTATAACAAAGCCGCCAAACTTGTTGAGGAAATGGAAGAGAACGGAATCGTATCCGCTGCAAACCACGTAGGAAAACGAGAAATTTTGTTGCCAGAGCAATGATAACGGCGCTTAACCGCCACTAACGCCCGCTTAACAAGAACGTGAGCACGACCTGCCTTTTAATCGCCTCAGAGCACTCTTATTATAACCTTATGAACAAACGTACCTTTCTGACCATGGCCGTTGCGGCCAGCCTGTTGACTGTCCCTGCTAGTGCGGCGGAAAAGCTGTCTTTGAACAGTCTATCGAACTATCTAAACAAACTCAGCTCGGCCAAAGGGCAGTTTACCCAAGTGAACCCAGATGGCACCTTGTCCAAGGGCACGTTCTATTTACGCCGCCCAGGCCGTATGCGGTTTGAATATTCAAAGCCCAACCCATCATTGGTGGTTGCTGGTGCTGGCGTTGTCGCGATTTTTGATAAAAAATCAAATTCAGGGCCGCAACAGTTCCCCTTGAATAAAACACCCTTAAGCATCATTTTGGCAAAGAAAGTGAACTTGTCGACCAGCGGCATGGTGTACAAGCATACCTCTGATGGCGTGTCGACGAAAGTCACGGCGCGCGACCCAAAGCGGCCTGAGGTTGGTAATATTCAGATGGTTTTCACTGGCAGTCCGATAGAGCTGCGACAATGGATTGTCACCGACCAAGCCGGTAAGAAAACCACGGTTATTTTGGGCACGCTGGATAAAACGACAGCAATCTCGAACAGATTGTTTAATATTGCAGACATCGCTAAAAGCTTGAAATAATATGGTCGACGAAGTGTGTCGCGTTAACACTCCTGATTACCTAGCTGTTTTGGGCAACCAACGTTGAATCAGAGCCAAGTCAATTCTAGGTCACAAGTCCTTCGGCACAATCTCCCAGTATCGTTTACCGACACCGACGCAGTTGCGTTTGATAAAGGATCGCGCGGTCTTCGACACTTCGCGCCACGGGGATCAACCATCCTTTTTTTCGATAACTGCCCTTGGCGTAACCGCTATGGCCATCGTGATAGGCAAGATATTGATTGTAAGGATCATTCAGCGCGATACCGTTTCGTTTCTTGCTTTGGTTCATGTACCAGCCCATACAGTCGACCGCGTCGCCGAAGTCATCACGTTTCGCACGCTTTTTGCCTTCAGCTTTCTGATACCATTCCCATGTGCTGTCGATAGCTTGCGCAAATCCGTAAGCCGACGATTGCCGCCCTAAAGGTACTACGCCCGCGGCGTATTTCACAGGGGTACGTGCTGTGCCGTCGAATTTGCTTTCTTGGTAAATTGTCGCCATCATTGATGCAACAGGTACGCCCCATTTCCGCTGAGCGCGGTTCATTTCGGAAAACCATTCGCCGCGCTGATTTTTCATCGCACATGCATTATCTAGGTTGCCAGGTCGTTTCGCAGGCTTACCGCCCGAACATGACGTTAGCCCAAGCGCCAAAGCTGCTATTATCAAATATTTCATTACTGCCCTATCCAGTCTTTATGCTGGTTTTCTTTAATCTATGCTGTTTTCCGAGAAATTCAAACACAAACACATTAAGGAAGCAAAAATCCAAGCAATAGCGGCAAAACGAGGACACTTAGAAGTGTGGAAGCTATGACCAAGCCAGCGACTTCGTCTGCATCTGCACCATATTTTTGCGCCAGAAGGTATGATGTTACCGCAACAGGGGTCGAAACCTGTAGAACCAGCACCGCAAACGCGACCGGCTCAAGTTCAAACCACAGACCGATACCCGCTGAAATTCCAATGCAGATGGCGTATTTTACAATGCTTAGAAGGAATGCGCGACCAATACTTGGCGCATTTAGCCGTGCCAACGCAACGCCTAGTGTTATCAGCATCAACGGAATCGCCATTTGTCCGACAAGTTCTAAACTGTTTGTCAGCCACGTTGGCGTTTGCCATCCCTGAACCAAGAACACTGCCCCCAATATGGTGCCCCATACCATGGGCTCTTTTATGACTTTCAGCGGTGATCCACCGCCCGACACCATCCAAACGCCTAACGAAAATGAATACACTGCCATAACTGCAAATACGATTACGGCATGACCAAATCCAGCTTCGCCGAATGCAAACAACGCAAGAGGCAAGCCTAAATTGCCGGTATTGCCAAAAATCAGCGGCGCCACGAACGTCGCGAAGTCCAATCGCAAAAGCCTGACCAGCGCATACATTGCTGCTGTGACACAGGTATACGCGACGACGCTGGCCCAAAAGGTGGATCGCAACGCCTCGGGTTCCACTTCGGATTTCATTAAGGCGACGAATATCAGACATGGAACTGACAGTGTCATCGCTAAATTTGTGACGAATTCTGTACGGTAATCAAAACCCGCTTTGATCCAAGCATATCCAATGGCGCCCAGTAAAAACACAGGCGCCACTATTTCCAGGACGGTCAGGATAAGGTTCATGGGCGAAACCTGTTCAATATTCTGTAATCAGTTCAGTTTCCATAGACACTAACTGCGTACCCGCGTAAATACAGCATTAATACCCACACGTTAAATCGGTGCACACACATGCAATCCACATCTGCAAAATTCGCCATTGGCCAAGTCGTACGTCATCGAAAACATCCGTTTCGCGGTGTAGTGTTTGATATTGATCCGACTTTTTCCAATACGGATGAATGGTGGGAAAGTATCCCAGAGGATCATCGCCCTGAAAAAGATCAACCGTTCTATCACTTGTTGGCCGAAAATGATTCGAGCTATTACGTGGCATACGTGTCGGAACAAAACCTGTTGGTTGACCAAACAGGCGAGCCTATTGGCCACCCAGAGGTGGAATTAATGTTTGGCGAAATGGCTAACGGAAAATACTCTGCACAAAGCCAAATGAACTAGGGCATTGCGTTTCGTGTCGTCTGATCGCAGAATGCGTGTATGGTTCAGAATACGCATTCGTCTAGTGGCATCACTCAGAGCACACCAGAGGCTGTGCATTTCCATCGCACCGAGCTTGGTCCAATTATGTCCCTTTACGGGCGTATGGTTGCAGCAGGTGAATGGCGCGACTATGGGATTTCGGCTTTGAAAGAGGTTGCCATCTTTTCGATTTTTCGCCGCACTGCTGAACACCCAATTTATCGCATAGAGAAACGTCCGAAAATGCGTAGGGCGCAAGGCGAGTATTGTGTTATCGGAATGGATGGTCGCATTTTAAAACGCGGTCATGATTTGAAGGCAGTGCTGCGCGTACTAGAGCGCAAATTGATCCGGTTGGTCGATTAAAGTCGTCTACGCGCCGTGACATCTCCGCCACCCGATGCAGCGATCCGCGCGGTTGCCTCTGCAAGCGGCTCGAACGCAACTTTCATGTGATGGCCATTTGCGTGCAATAACAAGGTCTGATTGAACATAATCCCGACATGCCCCTTCCAAAAAACAAAGTCACCCCGCCGCAATTCTTCGGCTTCGGACAGTGGCTGGCCCAACTTTTTTGACTGGCCACCAGTGTTGGAGGGTTGATCCAACACCCCAATGGAGTGCAAGGCCGCGGTGATCAGCCCAGAACAATCAATGCCATATTGTGAATTCCCGCCCCAAAGATATGGCACACCCAAATAACGTTCGGCCGTACGCACCAGATCGTCTTCGCGCGCAGTGATGGATTCGATCTGGCTTTGATGAACAAATCCCCCACCGGTCAATTCCACGAAATCACCGACCCCATCCACAACTGTCAGTTCTGCCTGATAGGGCAGATGCATCAACGGAATGGTTTTGATGTTTGGTTCAGGATACACATGCGCACCAAGATCTTTGACACGATTGGTGGGGTCAGACCATTTACCCAGATCATTGGCGTTAATACACCCCGCATACGCATTGTTGCGCCTTGTACCTTCAACATGACCACCGTTCAGGACACCATCAAACCCTTCGCCAAATAACAACTGTCGATCCAATTTTCCGTGGGCGTCAAACAGGTTGGCAACTGGGGTGATAACGCGAAACTGCTCAGCCATATCGTGTTTCCAATACCGCCA
>CALDZS010000063.1 GCA_937944065.1 uncultured Amylibacter sp.
CAATCATTCACTTAACGTGTTGGCACCCTTCGAAGGTAGGCGACGATAGCCTCGATATCCGAACGTGGTAGTTGCGATAGGTTGTCGACCACCTCTGCCATGCTTCCGCCCACACTATCAAAATCAGGGGTAAACCCAGTTGTCAGGTAAGCAATAACATCTGCATCAGACCAATCTAGTTGATCCAAAGTTATTCCTGGAATGCGCCCTTTTCCTGAAGGGTTAGTCGCGCCGGTCAGCCATTTAGACCGCTTCAACCCGCCGAGTAGATTGCGCGGTGTATGACACTCTGCGCAATGTCCCAGTCCTTCGACCAAGTAACGACCACGCTGCTCGGTCTCGGTTAGGTTACCTTGTAGAACCCAGCCTGAGCCAGCGAATAGCAACTTCCATCCCCCTAGTGCCGCGCGAATATTGAAAGGAAATCCAACTTGGTGCGGCGCATTGGGCTCTGCTTGCGGGGGTAGGCTTCGCAGATGGCCTATCAGATCAACAATGTCTTGCGGTGTCGTCCGCGCGTAACTGCTATAGGGAAAGGCTGGATATAAATGTTGACCACGTGGCGACGTCCCATGCAGCACAGCTGTCGCTATCTCTAAGTCACTCCACGCCCCAATTCCATATGTCGGATCGGGCGAGATGTTCGGTGCTATGAACGTCCCAAAGTCACTGACGAACTGACGTCCACCGGGTAAGTCATCAGGTGTGCTGTCGTTTTCAGCCATGTGGCACGACGCACAACCCATCGCGGCAAACACTACCGACCCTCTCGCTGGATCCGCCACCAGCCCGTCCAATAAGTTGGGCGCAGCAAAACGGGGCCGCGTGATAAACAGCGCAGCCCCCAAACAAATGGCCAAAACAATGACCCAGCGTATCAGTCGTCTCATCTTGGCTTGCGATACCCTTCATGGCAGGCCTTGCAGGCAGCGCCAACGCCACCCATCGCTGCTTGTAGAGATGCCAAATCTGTGCCTGCCGCAGCTTTCATCGCAATCGCGGCATCGGCCAACTGTTTGCCAATTTCGCCTGCTTTGCTACCTTCTTGCCAAATCGCTGGCAAGGCTCGCGTGCCTTCGATACTATCGCTATCGGTGCTGGGCAGCCAAAAACCAGCTTGGCTCATTGTGGCCAAGGCCGCAAGATTGTCAGCAGCGGCTTGTGCTGCGGCACTATCATAATCCTGACTTCCTTTGGCCATTGCGCCAAGAATACCAAGATTATGTGAATAAAGCGTCATCTGCGCCTGACGCGCTTTTACGGCACTCTTTTGCGCTTTGTCATGCCCATCGGCGATAAGCATTGAAGCGCTGGTAGACGCTGCTACAATAGTAGCGAGGGTCAGTGTTAAATACTTCTTCATCGAGATTTCCCTTGCTTGTTTCTATAAACTTCATCTTAATTGTTCGTTAATACGTAACCATTCACTATTTATATCATAAGATTGGTCTATTTATGCACAAGCCAAATTGGGACGACCTACGATTTGTTCTTGCCGTGGCTGAGACCGGATCAGTATCGCAAGCTGCGCGTCGTTTGGGTGTCAATCACGCAACTGTCCTGCGCAGGGTCGCAGAGTTTGAACAACGTCATGGTAGCACAATTTTCGCAAAAACCACCCGCGGCTATCGTGTGTTGGCCGACAAACGTGACGTGATAAAGGCCGCTAAATCAGCCGAAGCAGCCATCACAACCGTTGAACACTTAGCGGGTGGGCATGCAGGTGCATTGCGCGGTACAACGCGTGTGACGTCAACTGATACGTTTTGTCAGTTAGTTTTACCCGATATCATAGTTGATTTGCAGCGCCAGTCGCGCGATTTACGTATCGAAGTTTTATGTTCAAACGCTCATGTTGACTTGGCATTGCATCGTATCGACGTTGCCATTCGCCCGACGCCTGAATTGAGCGCGGATTTGGAAGGTGACACGGTAGCAGAGATGGGGTTTGCTGTTTATGCCACTGACAAGACAGTTTCAGGGTGGCTAGGACTTGTCGGCCCATTATCGCGCTCACTGGGCGCGCGTTGGATGATCGACAACGTGAATACCGATCAAGTAGTCGGATCGGCAGACAGTTTTCTTGTTCTGCATAAAATGGCCGCGTCAGGTATTGGACGCACCATCCTACCATGCGTAATCGGTGATGCCGATTCAAGGCTGCAAAGGCTTGATACGGCCATGCCCCACTTTAAAGTGCCTATTTGGGTGGCCAGCCACATTAATTCTTCTTCATCTTCGCGCGTCAGATTGCTCAAGGGCGCTTTGACAAATGCCCTCTCGCGCAGAGTAGAGGAGTTGCGTGGGTAACATTTAAGTATTTAACCAGAGACACTACTGATTTGGCAGCTTATTATTGCACAGGTTCTACTGGCAAAGTTGCATCAGATAGAGTCTTGCGTAATAGGCTCTCATTCATCGTCGAGCGACCATCATACCGGCAGGAATTGAATTTAGCACTGTGCCGTCTAAGTCAACAAATCTGTACACACCATTGGTGATGTAAACGATTTGCATACGCCTTTTGCCTTTTTTTGTAGCTCGGGTCAAAACATAGCCAGATGTGGCTTTCGATGCTTCCTTCAGAAACATATCGATGTTAAAGCGTGCTGGATTTTGGCTAGGTTCAGCAACTTTTAGTCTCTTTCTTTGCCACCGTTGTACCGCCCGAATGTGCCTAGCTGTAATGGGCTTTTTCCCTAAATACTCACGTGACTTTGCGCGGCCATTATAAGTATATCTCACCGCGCCAGTCGACAAATTAACACTGCAAGATTGGATTGTGTCTGTTCGGTAAATTCGCGAACCGTCTTTTGTCGCAATGGTACATTTAACAATCGGCTGGGCATTTACGGGAATGCTTGCCGCAGATGAAATAAGCGTTGCAAGAAACAATGCACTCCAAGAAAACGTTATCTTCATTTCATTTCTCCATTTAAAGTTTTACCTAAATTGGGAGAAAGAACGTGTGACTTGAATAGACCTTCGTCCTTCGTATTTTAAGATAATTATAATAGAATTTGGATCAGCGCGCTAAAGATAGAAAGAGTGAGTAGGCCAAGTAACTACACTAACTTCCTAATTCTAAACACCAATTTGGCTCGAATGAGCCTATTGTAGTTTTTATAACCTCCATGAAAATTTCAGACTTTCGTCTGCTGTAATATTCGTAATTTTCTTTAGGATGATGAGTATGTTGTTCTCGAACTTAACAAAGAGTCTCAGATAATGATCTCTCCTCGGATAATCTCTAGCATTATTTTGTTCA
>CALDZS010000064.1 GCA_937944065.1 uncultured Amylibacter sp.
GGTCTGCGGCGGCGAGATTGCGTTTACCGCTTTCCAATTCCTTAATCTCGGCTTCATGCTTTCGAATGTCGCGTTGTAGGGCGCGTACTTCTACATGATGTGGGCGGAATTCTTCGGAAGCAACGCCAAGCGATGTTGTCAGCTCGCCCGCTGCGCGCAACTCGTTGATCGCAATTTCTACTTCATCAAAACTACCCGCGGTCGATTTCGCCAGTTTCTTTGGCAATGAAGACAACTCTATCGCACGTGCTGCATCGACGCCTGCAATAATCTCGTCACCTTTCGACGCGACCTGCCTTGCCACATATTGATCTACACAGAACCCCAAACGCGGGTTGCGTGGTGGCGGTGCATTATCAGACAACAAGGCCACGCGGTTCGGCAGATAATTCACCAAGGGAGGTGAATAGGACACGATGACCAAAGCGAATAATTGCAAACCGATAAACGGGATCACACCTTTGTACATGTTAATGGTTTTCACCGATTTGTCGGCGACACCGCGCAGATAGAACAGGGCGAATCCGAACGGAGGCGTCAAGAAGGATGTTTGAATGTTAAGACCGATCATCACGCCCAACCAAACGGCAGTCACGTTGGCCGAAGGATCAGCCAGCAGGATCGGTGCCACGATCGGCACGACCACAACCGCGATTTCAATGAAGTCTAGGAAAAAGCCAAGGACAAAGATCACGCCCATCACGATGATGAATTTCGACCAAAATCCGCCCGGCAATCCTTCTAGGAATTCACGCACCAGATGTTCGCCACCAAAGGCACGGAACGCAGATGTTAGGATGGCAGCACCCAACAGGATGATAAACACCAAAGACGTCGCCTTGGCAGTTTCCATCATTACGCCTTCAAGTGTGTTGTCGATTTTGAAGGCGCGCCACGCGCTCCAGACCAATGCGATGATCAATCCTAGGGTTGCTAGTGCGGCCAGGGTGACACCCATCACATCGGAGCTGTCTTTGATGTTTTTGATATTCGTGTTGAAGTTCGACATCACTATCATGATCGCGAACAAGCTTAAAATGGCTAGGATCGCAGGCCAATAGGCCGACCGTGATCCATCCTTCAACCGGTATCCAGACATCACCAAGGCACCCGCAGCACCGATGGCACCCGCTTGGTTCACAGTGGCAATCCCTGACATGATTGATCCAAGAACCAAGAAGATCAGTAACAATGGGGGGACAAGTGTCAGGACAACTTTGACTGCAAATTTGCGGTCATAGTCACCTTTGTATGGAACAGGTGGCGCGATGCTTGGTTTCAGCCAGGCCGCGATCAAAATATAGGCCATGTAAAGCCCGACCAACACCAGCCCTGGAATGAACGCACCTAGGAACATCTCGCCTGCCGAAGTTGACGTCACATCGAACGAAGACGGCATAGAAATTTCACCAGTATTGGCCTTGTGCAATGCCTTACGAATAGAGCTGCCTTGGTCTGCAGCGGATGCTAACTGATCAGCCAAAATGATTAAAACAATGGATGGAGGGATGATTTGCCCCAAGGTACCAGAGGCAGCAATCGTACCCGTTGCCAAACTTTGGCTGTATCCATTGCGCATCATAACAGGCAATGAAATCAGCCCCATAGCAACCACAGTTGCCCCTACAATACCCGTGGTTGCGGCCAATAAGGCACCCACAAATACAACAGAAATTCCCAATCCACCAGGTACGGGGCCAAACAGACTGGCCATGGTGACCAAAAGATCCTCGGCGATTTTGGATCGTTGCAACATAATGCCCATGAAGATGAACAAAGGGATGGCAATCAGCGTGTCTCGTTCAGGTTCCCAATAAACCCCTCGCAGGTTGGAATTTCCCGAAGACAGCCATGTTATGGCATCCCCTTGGCTGAAATATGCACCCGCATCACCGGCAAATATATAGCCCGACACACCAGCCAAAACCAAAACCAATATTGATGCACCCGGCAAAGCAAAGGCCACTGGATATCCAGACCCAAGTGCGATGGCCATGAAGATGACCAAGAGAAGTAAGAAGAAAAGTTCCATTAGTGTGCTCCTGAGCCGCTTGGCTGATATTTACCCGGCTCGTCGCGCATATCCGCAACCGCCCCCATTAAATAGCTGACGAATTGGATCATCATAGAAATCGCGAACACGGCCAAAAAGCCTGCCATCATATATTTGACGTATAGGCCAAAGCCCGATTGCGTGGTTTCAAAGTTCAATATCGGGCTGTTAATGATGGATGTCTTCTTGGACATGCCTAGCAACAAGATCATCCAACAAAGTGACATTCCAAGGAACACGGTCCCAAGGGCGTTGATGCGCCCCTGCGCGCGACGCTTCATGCCCGCATACAGGATGTCGACGCGCACATGCCCCTCTTCCAACAAGGTGTGGCCAGAGGCGAATAGGAATAATGCACCGTACCAGAACCGCACCAAGTCGGCCATGAAAGCTTGTTCATACGAAAAGATGAAACGCAGGATAACGATCAGCAATTCGGCAATAACAATCAACAATGCCAACCAGTGGAACCCTAGGGTGCGGGTGAATGATCCTAGAACACACCCCAAAACCATCAAGGGCACGTGTACGTAGGGGCCGCGAAACTGTGATCGGCCAAGTTGTTGGTCAAGGTTTTCACCGACCAACGATTGCAACAGATCTTCAACGCGCAAGAATGATATCGTGCTGTCGACCAGTCCGATCAAGAACACCATCCAAAAGGCTGACCTGATAAACCATGCGTTCATGTCTGAAATACGGAAACTGTCATGGCGCAGGCTGTGACCCGGCGTCTGCATGACTATTGAAATAGCCAAGATTATGGCCATGGGATAAAGGGCGACTTGCAGCAGCCCCGCCCAACCAGCGGCAAACGTAGCACCAGGAGCGCCGAGCCAGAAGGTTATGAAATTATTGATTAGGAACACAAACATCACAGCCAAATTCGACCACCCAAAGGCGCGTATGACTGTAGAATTGGTAAAAATGCCGCCTTGCGCGGACACAGCTGAAGTCGCCATGAAGTACGATCCCCCGATGATGTTGGTGTGCATGTGTAAAGGGTCAAGCGCAAAGCGCTTGACCCTTATGATTTCAAAGCCGATTAACGGTTTAGAACGTTGTTACGCTTTTGAACGTATGCAGTGTCTGACAAAGCAGTCCATGCACCGATTTCAGCGCGTGCTTTCAGATGGCTGTCGAAGATTTCAGCAGATAGTGCTGAGTGGCCACGTGCCTCTTCGATAACTTCTTCTGCCGCTTCACCGAATGCATCATAAACATCGTCGTTGAATTCGCGCAGTTGAACACCGTGATCGTTGATCAATTTGTTCAAGAACTCGCCGTTATTCGCATTGGTTTCGGCCAATGTACGTGCGTTTTCTTCGTTACAAGCTGCTTCGATGATTGCTTTGTGGTTTGCAGACAAGCCGCCCCAGAAAGATGCGTTCATGCCAAGTGCAAGCATTGAGCCTGGCTCGTGCATACCTGGGAAATAATAGTATTTCGCAGCTTCATAGAACTTCATGAAATAGTCATTGTATGGACCAACCCACTCTGTCGCATCGATCGCGCCAGAAACAAGGTTTTCATAAATCTGACCACCAGGCACAGACACAGGTGAACCACCCAATTTGGCCAGCACGTCGCCGCCCAGACCAGGAATACGCATCTTCACGCCCTTAAGATCATCAGCAGAGTTGATTTCTTTGTTGAACCAACCGCCCATTTGAACACCGGTGTTGCCCATGCCAAACGCTTTCAGACCATATTCGCCTGATAGTTTGTCCCAAAGCTCTTGACCGCCTGCATATTTAATCCATGCATCCATTTCGCCAGCTGTCAGACCAAACGGAATGGCTGTGAATGGTGCGAAACCAGGGTGCTTGCCCTTCCAGTAGTATTCTGCACCAATATAGGCAGAAGAGTTGCCAGATGCGACTTCGTCAAAGCTGTCGAATGCGCCAACTTTTTCGCCAGCGGCGAAGTAAGACACAGCGATTTCGCCATCAGTCAATTCTTGAATACGCGCAGCAAGACGTTGTGCAGGCAAACCCAAACCGGGGAAATCACGTGGCCATGTAGACACGATTGACATCTCGACCTTGCTTTGTGCTGATGCTGGTGCTGCAAGTGTGGCGGCTGAGCCGGCCAATGCGGCGCCTGTTAAAAATTTACGACGTTCCATTTATATATTTCCTCCCAAGGATACCGAATATGATTGAAGCTCTTCGGCTGAGCTGTTTTCTACCTTACGGTGTTCGAACAGAACAACACGTTTTGACACGGTAACGCATCCGTAAAAATACGCAAGGTTTAGCTCTTTTGCCTGCGAAATATGCGTATATGCTATTCTAAACTCTTTGGAGAGCTGCATGAGCTATCGCGTCAAACTACTCATCTTGCTGTTGATGCCGATTATTTTGACCACGGCGGCCATTGTATATGTGATCAATAAGCAGGCGTTAAGCTTGGCTGATGCGAATGAACAAACGGTGCAAAGCATCATTGTGGAGCAAAAACAAAATGAGCTGCGCAATTATGTCGAACTGGCACGGCATGCGATTACCCCACTGTATCAGTCTCATCTAAAAACAAGGCGTCAAGCTCAGGCCGAAGCGAAGGAAATCTTGCAGAAAATGTCGTTTGGCCCAGATGACTACTTTTTCGTCTTCGACGGCGAAGGCACCAATATTGTGCATCCCCGCCTCACTTATCTGGTTGGTGGAAATTGGATCGGGTTGAAGGATGCCAACGGAAAGCTAGTCGTCAAGGACTTGATTGAAGGGGCAAAACGGGGCGGAGAGTTCTATGACTATATCTGGCGCAAACCATCCACTGGCGATTATGTCGACAAGATGGGGTTTTCGATCTATTTCCCAGATTGGGACTGGATGGTTGGCACAGGCGTTTATATGGACGATATCGGCCAACAGGTCAGCGCTGTTCAAACCAAAATCCAACGCAATATCGCACAAACCCAGTTTGTCGTAATGGGGCTGGCCATTGCGGGTATTCTGGCGACTTCGCTAATT
>CALDZS010000065.1 GCA_937944065.1 uncultured Amylibacter sp.
CCAAAGGAAAACTGTGACTGCTTTGTCAATGTGATCGAGATCAAGGCAACGCTGGTGCACAGCATAAATTGGATCATCGCAAGTTGTGCGGCTTTGGCCAGATCGAATTCGAACCGCAACGCTTGATAAATCGCCAACTCCACCGTTGTGGCTTTTGGTCCACCGCCTAGGGCAAGCGCGACCGCAAAGCTGGATATGCAGAGTAGAAAAATAAGCAAAAAGGCACTGGGTAAGACAGACCAAAGAACGGGGCGTTCAAATTGCTTGGAAAAGTCGCGGGCAGAAAAGTTCAGTTGCGCGGCCAAACGAAATTGTTCGACAGGTATTGCAAGCCAACCCTGCAAGATCAGGCGCGTTGCCAATGGAAGATTAAAGAACACATGTGCCAGGATGACGCCCGTAAAACCATAAATGTTGAGTGGTTCGAAACCGAAAGGTGTGATCATTTGGCTGATCCAACCCGAGCGCCCCCAAACAGCGACGATGCCCAGCACAGCGACAATCGCGGGCAATATAAAGGGTGCGCCCAGTAAGCTGACGATCAAGCCGCGACCCTTGAAGCGTCTGCGCGCCAATGCGCGCGCCGTCGGGATCGCCAATAGAATGGATAGCGTCGCGGAAACCAAGGCCTGAGTGATTGTAAATCGGATCGCTGACCAGTCAGACGGAGACAGGCCAGAAGTCAGTTCGGCCTTGAACCAGACAGCCATAACGGTGCCTAGTGTCAGCGCCAGCAGAAGAAGGAATGCGCCCCCTCCTGCTACGAAGTGTATGGGCCTTATCGGCTGAGTGCGGTGAGCCATTCGGCCAACGCGGCTTCGCGCGTTTTCTCGCTATCTTCTGGTGCAACGATCAAGCTGTCCACGGGTGTGATTAATTCTTCAAACCCTTGTGGAAGCCCAGACTGCGGGAACACCGCAGGATACATCCAATTGGTTGTCGGGATGATTGTTTGAAACGCGGGTGAAGTCATAAATTTCAGAAACTCATCAGCCAATTCTGGTTGATCTGATGATTTCAATTTACCTGCGACCTCGATCTGCATGTAGTGGCCTTCTTTGAACGACGCCGCCGATTTCGTCAGGTCGCCCTCGGCGATAATGTGATAGGCTGGCGATGTAGTGTATGAAAGAACCATATCGGCCTCGCCCTCGGTGAACATGCCATACGCCTCTGACCAACCTTTGGTGACGGTCAGAATTTTAGGCGAAAGCTTTTCCCAAATCTCGGGTGCACGGTCACCGTAGGCCGTTTTAACCCATAGTAACAATCCAAGGCCCGGTGTAGAGCTGCGCGGGTCTTGAATGACAATTTTCAAATTGTCGGGTGCGGCGATTAAGGCTTCGAAACTGTCAGGGACTGTTAGCAGCTTTGTATTGTCATAGACGAATGCGAAATACCCCCAGTCATAGGGCAAGAAAATTTCATCCGTCCATTCTATCGGCACGTCCAAACTGTGCGCTTTAAATCCAAACGGTGCAAACAGGCCAGAGTTTTTGGCGCGTTCGGTAATGTTTGTGTCCAAACCCAGAACGATGTCTGCTTGGGTTCGCGCACCTTCAAGCTGAATGCGCGACAACAATGCGGCACCATCACCAGCGGCGATCAGTTTCAGATCGCATTCGCACGTTGCTTCGAATGCCTTTTCGACGGCGGGGCCGGGACCCCAATCCGAAACGAAACTGTCGTATGTGTAAATTGTCAGTTCAGGCTTGTCTTGAGCAGTGGCCGAGGTGGCTATTGCTAAGCTAAGTCCTGCAGCTGAGAGATATGATTTGATCATCTAGTCACTCCTATAGCTACAGACGTGAGATAAGGCCAAGAACGATCTTTGGCACCTTTCCTACGCCGGTATAATCCGGTTCAGGTTCTACGGGTTCGCAAAAGCGTCTCAGCCGTCTAAAAGGCTCCCCGAGGTGTGGCTGAAAGTAAAGCAAGTGGCGAAAAGTGCAAGGGGTGGCTTTCCCTATCTGCTGGGCTGATGTATTGGCGAAAGGATAGGAGAATACGCGATGTCTACAAACAGTTTTGGTCGAATGTTCACAGTGACAACCTGGGGCGAAAGCCATGGGCCCGCTTTGGGTGCAACAGTTGATGGGTGTCCGCCGAATGTCGCGCTGACAGAGGAAATGCTGCAACATTGGTTGGACAAGCGTAAACCTGGCCAGAATAAGTTTACGACGCAACGCCAAGAAGCGGACGCGGTGCGCATTTTGTCTGGCGTGTTTGAAGGCAAAACCACAGGTATGCCGATTCAGTTGATGATCGAGAATACGGATCAACGATCGAAAGATTATTCCGAGATAATGGAGAAGTTCCGACCCGGCCACGCCGACATCACCTATTGGACGAAATACGGTATTCGTGACTATCGCGGCGGCGGGCGCAGCTCTGCACGAGAGACTGCGGCACGCGTTGCCGCAGGCGGTGTCGCGCGCGCGGCTTTGGCAACACTATTACCTGATCTGAAAATTTTGGGCTACATGGTGCAGATGGGCGATCGCAAGATTGACCGTTCCCAAGTAGATTTGAGCCAAATTGAGGAGAATCCATTTTGGACGCCAGACGCAGCCGCTGCGGAAAACTGGGCAGAGTATCTGGGGGCGCTTCGCAAGTCTGGCAACTCTGTCGGCGGTGGGATTGAAGTGATCGCCCAAGGTGTCCCAGCAGGATTGGGTGCACCTGTATACGGTAAGATCGATACGGATATCGCAACGGCGATGATGTCAATTAATGCTGTCAAAGGTGTAGAGATTGGCGCAGGCATGGATGCTGCCTGTTTGACAGGCGAGGAAAATGCAGACGAGATCAGCATGGGTGCGGATGGGCCGGTTTATTCATCCAACCATGCAGGCGGTGTACTGGGTGGTATTTCAACGGGGCAGGATTTGGTCTGCCGTTTCGCGGTAAAGCCGACATCTTCGATTTTGAAGGAACGTGCGACGATCACGAAGTCTGGTGAAGACACAACGATCGTTACCAAAGGGCGTCACGATCCATGCGTGGGTATCCGCGCGGTTCCCGTGGGCGAAGCGATGATGGCCTGTGTCGTATTGGACCACGTTTTGCTACACCGTGGTCAGGTTGGATCGAACCAAGGCGTCATTGGCTGATCTTGTTAAACGGAGATTGCCCTTGGCAATCACGCCTTTTGATTAGTCATTGCTGATACGCGAAGTTTGGACTGCGAAAATGCCGACCATGATGACGGCTACGCCAATAATGTCTGTCATGCTTAACCCTTCACTTAAGATCAGCGCAGCGATTGCTACACCAAAAAACGGGTTCAAGAAGTGAAACGTAGCCGCTTTGGTGGCACCGATGCGCTGTACCAGCGAGAACCAAATGTATGTGGCGATAATTCCTGGAGCGATCACTGTGTAAGCGAAGGCAATCATTACCGTTTGTGACCATTGGATTGTCCAGACTTCGAACAATGCCGCGGGGATTACCAAAGCAACAGAGCCGACCAGCATTTGCAATCCAACGATCATTAACAAGTTGCCCTGACCACTCGCTGACTTGACGGTTAGTGTGGCGATTGCAAGCGCGGCAGTGCCTATCGCACACAAAGCGAGACCGAACAGATCAATGCCAGCATTCATCCTGGCGATCATGATCAAAAGTACGCCGCCAAAACCTGCTGCAAGTCCGAACAGGCCCAACAAGGGCAAGCGTTCTTTCAACCACACAATGGATAATAATGCGACGATCAGGGGCATGGTACTGGCCACGATGGACGCAACTGATGCCTCTACCGTTTGCATTGCGACGAACATTAAACCGAGGTAAATCGCGTTTTGGCAGACGCCAAAAACAACAATTGCAATCCATTGCTGTTTGTTGAAACGGATGCGTTGCCCCAAGGCCCAGGCAATGCCGATCGCAATGCAGCCGGCGATCAAAAACCGTAACGACGATATCATTAACGGAGGTGCTGCTTGGACGATGATGCGCGCAGATGTGAACGCACTGCTCCAGATTAAAGCGAACGTTAAACCCATCAGTATCGCGCGAAAATCCATATATGTTCCATCCAAAGAAAAAAGGCCGCAATAAATGCGGCCTTTTTGATATCCGACTAAAATATAATTTAGGCGTTGATAACGTCTTTAAGTGCTTTTGCAATCGTTACCTTGGCAACGCGGTCAGCGGCTTTTTGGAACTGCTCGCCTGTTGCTGGATTGCGAACCATGCGTTCTGGACGCGCGCGGCATTGGAACTTGCCCAAACCTGGAACGGTTACTGCGCCGCCTGCTGCGACTTCTGTGCTTACAATTTGCGCCAAAGCTTCTAGCGATTGGTTAGCGGTCTGCTTGTCGCATCCGCAGGCATCTGCCATTGCTGCGACGAGTTGTGTTTTTGTCATAGGTTTTTGTGTCATTGACTGCTCCTGTAGAGTTGTGATCATTCGATCGTAACGAGAGCGTATCAATATATTGGGGGTTAACACAACTAAAGAGACCCTTAAAATAGGCCGATATTAGCTGTTTTTAAGGGTTTTTTTGCAAATTGAAGTGAAAACCAACCCCAACATGTGGTGATTTCGCTATCTGCCTAACGTTAACGACATGTTCTGGTATCGAAGATCCGACGGCTGAGCATCAGAGTTATGCATTAAACACTGGCTGATAATTGGCCCATCTAGGGCATCACAAATTGCTTTTTTTAATGCAAGCCGGCGTCCCATCTCAGTTTCTTTTACGAGGTTAGGTCGAAGACCAAGCGCAATATCTAATAGAACTGGTTTCTGCATGACCCCTGTTTGTGCCATCGACAAGGTCTGTGATCTGTTTGTTGCATGGGTCAATTGGTCTTGATTAGCGTTAAACTGAATTTGAGTCACGAGCGTAGAGAGGGTTTGAGGCACTTGCTGCGAACCAGACGTCACAATCACATCACGCCTAACGTTACGCAGCATCGCTTCCAGGTCGATCCCCTTTGTTTGTAAATTATCCAACAACGCACCCGTGAAAATTGAGTGCGCTTGCGTCCCGTCATAGGCTGCTGAGCCAGAGGTTGACGCAAAGGTTACACTGCTGCCAATGGGTGGGTTTTGTGGGCTTAGACGCTCAGCGGCGATCAAGTTGGTCTCTGTCTCTTCTGACAAGAATGGGTCGTCCTGACACGCGTCGATTAGAAATACATTTGATCGCAGGCCACGTGACAATTCTGCCTGCAATTCGCTGAATGAAAGCGCTGTTTTGGAATCAAATGGGGTGGTTGGATTGAAGTCTGTTGCGAAAAGATAATTTACGCCTGAAACCCGCGCGCCATGTCCAGCAAAATAAACTAGCGCGACATCAGCATCTTCAGCGCGAGAATTAAAATAAGCCACCGCCTTTTCGGTCTGGGATTGGGTCAAATTATGCGCCAGATAGACAGTGAAATCCAAACTAGATAGTGTCTGGCTGATGGCGTTGGCATCGAACTGTGGGTTCTTCAGATCGGACAAAAACTGATATCTATCGTTACCAATGACTAAAGCCATCTTTTTTTGATATGTCTGTGCAACAATCGGGATTGCGGTTGTCGCCAAGATCAGACCAACCACCACCAACCGAGCCAATTTTTTCAAGTGTTTATGAACAGCCATTCAGTGCCTCTTTGGTTGAAAACTCTACACGTCTGTTTAAAGAGTCTGTTCCTTTGATATCTGGAAGTGGACGGGTTTCGCCGGCCGCCGCAATTTGAATGCGGTCTGGATTTATCTCGCCTTTTTCTGCCAGATAACTGGCGACCATGACGGCGCGGTTTTCTGATAGTTTTTTGTTTTTGTCTTCGGCACCAATTGTGTCTGTATGTCCGGTGACACGAATACAAGTTTCTTGCATGGCTTCGCTGGATAATACCGTGGCCAGCCGATCAAGATGTTCGACATAGTCGGGTTCCAGGTCAAAAGAGGCGAAAGCGAACTGAATAAAATATCCGTTAGATGATTTTGCGGCGGCGCGGTCGATGCGCGGTTGGGCGCTGGCAACTTTGACAGGCTTGCGGACTGGCTTTGGTTTCGCCATCAAAGGTTTTCTTGCAGTTAGCGAGGGGCTGGTTTTTCTGATTGTGATCTCTGGTGGGTCATCTTGTATCTCTTTGTCCAGCCGCAGGACGATACCGCGATCTTTACCTAAATTACGCGCCTTACAATTTGCACCAAGTTTCGGTGCTAGTGCCATTAGGATTGAACAGTTGCTTGCGCCGACGGGTAGTTTGACCGCAGGTTCGGCCACTGCATGTGTTGCAACGAAAACCGATGTTAGCAAAGACAGTTTTAGACCCAGTTTCATATCGTACCTCTCGAAAATCATATCCCGTTTGGTATGCAAGAAGGGTTCTAAACAATTGTTAAAAAATGCCGCAGGTTTGAGTCTCGCGCAAACTATTTGGTAGGGAATTTATGCAATTTGTCCGCAGATAGGATTTTCGAAAGGCGCGCGATGACTGCAAGTTCACCCCAAAAGTCACGTATGGTTTGGCTGGATTGTTTACGATTGATCGCCGGCGTATCCATGGTTGGCCTTCATGCGTCGTCAGACGTAAACGGCCAACCATTTACAGACTTTGAACCGATCGAACGTGCGGGACCCGTTCTATTTCGCGCAGTCATCTATATGGCACGTACAGAGCTGTTTATAATCATATCGCTATTCCTGCTTGCAATGTCGTTGGACCGACGTCCGCGCGGGTATTTCGCGACGGTGATCGAACAGGCAAAACGGTTGTTGCTTCCATTCGCGTTTTGGGTCGTATTCTATGCCTTCTACCGTTTGATCAAAGCCAGCTATTTTGGATATAGCGACGCGATCTTGGTGCAGTTGGGATCTGGATGGCATTGGCTGTCGTATTTCATATTGGGCTCGGTCCAATATCACATGCACTTTTTGCCAACGCTGTTCGGTCTGGTCTTGCTGTTTCCATTGTACCGCATGGCTGTGAATGCCCCATGGATCGGGGTGATTGTGCTGTTGTGCCTGTTTGCAAAGCGCGAAACCGATATCGCCCTTTACACCCATTTATCTGGAAGTGATGGTTTTGGTTATCTTGTCAGGGGGGTGAAGATTCTGACCTATGCTGGTTACGGCGTTATCGCGGCAAGTTTCTATGGGCTGCTTAAAAAAAGCCTAGGCGTGGAAGACTGGCGCGCGCTTGGCACGTTGGCTGGTTTCGTCATTCTGTTGTTGTTTATGATTAAACTTGTCTATTCTTACAAAGTCATCTTGGCAGGGAACTGGCAGTATGCATATGACCCAGCTTACTGGGCCGACTATTTAATGCCTGTGGCCTTGTTTGCGCTCTTCATGTCTTTGAAAGACATTCGCTGGCCCAGCGCAATTGGTCGCGTTGCCCCCTATAGTTTCGGCATCTATCTGGTACATCCCATATTTCTGGACCTTTTGGAGATTGCCCTTTGGGGTAGGCAAATGTCGCCATCCGTATTTGTGTTTATCAAAGTGATGCTCGCCATCAGTCTGACCAGTATTGCGGTATTCCATTTGGCGCGGTCGCCCAAATTTGCCTGGACAATCGGTATGGGGCCGTTCCCACGTTTACATTTTCTAAGGGCTCTTGGGGCATACCAGCCTTGACGGGTCTGACGGTCAGCCGTTTCACGAGGAGAGTAAGATGAAAATTGATGTATCGCATCACGGGGATTTAACGGTCGCAAAACTGTGCGAGGCGCGGCTAGATGCGGCGATGGCGGTTCGATTCAAAGACGCCCTAAAAAGCGTTGTGGACGAAGGCGCCAATTACATGGTTTTGGATATGGCGGAAATTAACTTTATGGATAGTTCAGGGTTGGGCGCGGTTGTGGCCCATATGAAATATATGGGGGCAGACCGAAAATTTGAAATTGCGGGCCTGACCCCAACGGTCGAGAAGGTGTTCAAACTGACGCGTATGGACAATGTCTTCAAAATTCATGCCAGTGCCGATGAAGCCATCTCTCAAGATGTGCAAGCAGCAGGGTAGTACAGCCTTTGCAACTTAACCCCGATCCGCTGGCGCAGGCCAACTATGTTACCAGCATAAACTCTATTCAAAGCGAAGTGACTGATACGGTTCGGGTCGTAGAAGCATGGCTGTCTGACAATCAAATTCCTGACGATTACATCGGCAACATCGCCTTGGTTTTGGCCGAGGCGATGAACAATGTAATCGAGCATGCCTTTGCCTATTCCAAGACGGGAACAATCGATCTGAACCTTTGGTCGACTGGAAATGATGTGATCTTCAAATTGTCTGACAACGGATCCGCCATGGCGGGGCTTCCAAAGAAAAAGAAAATGGATGGGCATTTGAATGCACTCGAGGAACTGCCTGAAGGTGGGTTCGGATGGTTCTTGATTCACTCGCTAAGCAAGGAATTAGAGTATGAACGTAATGGCACACAAAACGAATTAACCATTCGCGTGTCTTCAACTGAATAGGTCGTTGAAATCAATTTTATCTAATTTTTGTGAAACTGGTTATTCAAATTATCCCTTAGTTTACAAACTCGTTCTATCAAAAAGCAACACACGCAAAGATGCGGAACTTGCAGATTGGTTTTTGGTAAATGTCCTTAAAAATTGGTAAATTGGCTGTTATCGTCGTTGGTGGCGCGCTGCTTTCTGGGGCTCTTAGCGGCGCCATTTATCTTGGTGACGCGGTGGGTGAAACCGTGAACCTGAATAATCAAAATCAAGCTTTGAAACAAAAAATTGCGGCGCAGTCGGCCATGCGCGAAAATGTTTCTGAAGAGTTCTTGAAGAACAATCCCGAATATTCAGCACTCGATGATGCCACGGATGAAACCGCAAGTGGATTTCAAATCCGAAATGTACTGAACCGGGCACCCGAAGCTGACGTTGACATTGAAAACTTACCAAATCTTTTGCGCGGATCATTGCCGCCTCAAACTATGAGCACGGTTTACGAGAAGGCGAAACGGGTTGGCGCGCCGCGTATGTGCGAAATGCCCGAAGACTATTTCGAAACAAACAATCTGTTCGATGACGCGGTGCCAGCGGGGTATTCTGACGATAATAGTTATGTACGTCGTTATCGCCCGCGCCGTGGTTTCCTAAACGAGCGCGAGATGCAAGCGGCCAAAGTTGCCTGGACATATTTCGAAACCTTTACGCAAGAAACAACGGGTCTGGCGAATTCAGTGGGTGGGTATCCATCAACGACACTGTGGGATACGGCATCATACGTTTCAGGCTTGGTTGCAGCATACGAGCTGTGCTTGATCGAAAAACCAGAATTCGATAAGCGGCTTTTAAAGCTTTTGACCACGTTCAGAGGGTTGAAACTGTTTCGTAATGAGCTGCCGAACAAAGTGTATCACACAAAAACTGGCGAGCAGGTCAACTATGCAAACAAGCCAGGCGAAATTGGTTATTCATCCTTGGATATTGGGCGGTTTCTTGTCTGGATGCGCATTTGTCGCAATCGATATCCACACCTTGCAAACACGATAGACAACATGTTGTTACGTTGGGATTTTTCCAAAGTGATTGACGAAGACGGTGTCATGTACGGTACAGCCGTCGATAAGGAAACGAAGGAAACAATCTACGTTCAAGAAGGACGTTTAGGGTACGAGGAATATGCGGCCAAGGGATTCGCTCTTTGGGGATTTAAACCCTATTTTGCACATCGGGCCGAGCCGTATTTAACAACAAATATCTTCGACGTTCGCGTGCCATACGATGGTCGCGATCCGCGAATTTTTCATTCCCAGAACTATGTCGTCACCGAGTCATATATGCTGGACGGGTTAGAGTTGAACTGGGATTTGCCGCATGATGATGTGACATCTGATCAAGTGCATTCTGATGGCTGGCGCGCAGAGTTTGCAGACCGCATCTATCAAGTTCAGCACAATCGGTTCGAACGTGAAGGATATATGACTGCGCGATCTGAACACAATGTCAAAGGCCCACCATATTTTACTTATGATACGATATTTTCGGACGGTTATCCCTGGAATACAGTTACCCCACGTGGCGATTACTCTCCGGATCATGCCGCCATCGCAACCAAGGCGGCCTTCGGCCTGTGGTCGCTGTGGGACACTTATTATACCGATATCTTATATGAAGCAGTGATCGAATTGTATGATCCAGAACGTGGATTCTACGAAGGCCTGTATGAAGGTGGCACGGGTCATATTGAAATTCAGACGGCCAATAATAACGGTATTTTGCTGGCTTCATTGTTACACAAAGTACAAGGGCGCCTTTTGACACCTGGATCAGATAGATCCGAAGTTTGGTACACCAGATACCGCGACCGCGATGTACGCATTCGGCGTAAGTTACCCGATCCACCGCAACGTAAAGACTGGCTGCCTGCCTATCGCCATCCCGCCCAATTGGAGGAAACTCAGTGACCAAGATCAAAACAAGCCTAGCCGCAATGGTATTACTTGCCTTGGGCGCACCCGTACAAACCCAAACGCAAGCGCCTGCTGAATTTGAAGAGGCCGTTGCAATCATTGACACGGCCATTCTGTTTGCCATTGGTGCACGAGAGGCAGAACAAGCGTTACGTGGGTCTTTCGGGTGGCCAACCTTTCAAGAAGGGTTCGTGGAAAGCGTCTATTTTAGATTTGACCCAGATGGCTATGCACGGTTTAGCAGCAGCCCGCGTCTTGATGAAGACGTGTTCGAGGTGCAATGCGCAGCCGGCTCGGCGGCGTGTCTGGCAAAGAAGCAGGGTATCGACATTGGCTTAACGCCAGAGGGTCGTATTCAACTTCGGTTTCCTGGCATTACCCCAAATGACACGTTTTTCGTGTCGGATCGAAAAACGGAACTGCCTTTGCCGCCCAGTATTCTCGAGCCTTTGGACGCGCGATTGGAGACCTTGCTTGCTTCGGGTGGCGAGCTGATAATCAAGCGAGAACTAGAGGTCATTCAACGGATCAGTTTGTCAGGATTTTCCGCTGTGACAACCTATCTTAGATGGATCGCGCAGCAACAATCCCCGCGTGTATTTCCAAGGGGCTGGCCCGTTCCAGCGCAATCACAGGTTCAAAATGTTTCTGGTCTAACCCAACCGAACAGTTGGGCGTCAGGTAACGCCGCACCGCAGGTGTCCCAGACCACGTGGGATGCGCAATTAAGTCAACGAAACCAACAATTCATATCGGGTCAACAACTCCAGCAGCGCCAACTAGCCACAAATGGTGGATTTTTGGCACCGGCGCCAAACACCGTTGCGCAGACTCAGCTAGAAGCAAATTTTCGCGCCTTACAGGCAGAAGTTGAGCTGTTGCGTGGCCAAGCTGCACAGCCGCCAACCAGCGGTGTTGGATCATCTTGGCCTCAGCGGCAGGCAAACCCCGCTCAAGATCAGCATTCGCAAAGTCTGGACGCCAGTCAAAGCTTTGCAGAACAAGCACGAGCGCGAAACCTACAACAACCCGATCCTCAGTTTGGGCAACCAAACTTACAACAAAATGGACAGCAAGGTTTCAACTCTCAGAGTGGATTTCCGAACTGGTCACAACAAAGCAATTCAACGGATTACGGAATGCAATCCGAGGTTATGAGTGCTGTTAGGGATGTCAACGAACGTTTGCAAAGGCTCGAATACAGCCTTGCGCTGTTCCAAGGGGAAATATCGGCAAAACTAGATGTTTTATGGGCAACCTCCTCGATTGCCGGTACCAATGCTGCGCCAAACTGGCAGGAGCGACCCGTGCAATTGCAAACACCAAACCTTCCATCCGCATTTCCAAAACAAATCGCGCCTTCATCTGAAAACGAGCGATTGAAAGCCTTAGAAAACTTATTGATGCAACGGTTGAACGGTGCTCCAAATACCAGCAACATGCTGCCCGAAATAAGCAATGCCACGGCGCCTGGAACCGTAAATCTGGATCAATCTCTTGTCGAAGACTTGCTCACAAGTTTGGATAGCGCTCCTGCCAGTCCGGAGGAGACACCGTCCGCGCCGACTACCGATAACACCGCAAAGCCAGAAGAATTCGTGACTTTGTCAGAGTATCTGAACCGGGTTTTGAAATCAGAAAGCGCAAGTTCGAATGATCCGTCAGCAAATTAACGGGCCCCGAATTTTTATGGCCCAATGTAGGAACAAGATATGACCAATACTATTCGTAACGCTGGCCTGAGTGGCACGTCAGAAGCAAATCTGGCGCGCGGGCTTCTTGATATTCTCGCGGCAAAGACAGAACGACCTGAAAGGTTGGATCAAACACCACCGTCTTGGGTTCGGTTTATTTCTGGCAGCTTGGGATTTTTCTCGAGCACGTTGTCGCTGGTAATCCCTGCGATTATCCTATTGGTCGTAGATCGGCTTATTCCTTCCGAAAATAATACATCCTTGTTGTCATTGTTCGGGTTGGGAATGGGTATTATCGTATCGGTCTGCCTAATAGATCTGATGCGCATGCGGGCCTTGGAACGTTACTACGTAAATGTTCGCGGATTGGTATTATATCAAGACAGTTGTTTTGCTGTGTTCTGGGTATTTGGCATAGCGTTCTTGCACCCCTTATTGCCGGTTGTTCCCATTGCTGCCGCCTGCTGTTTGTTGGGGCTTTGGCTGTCTAGAAAGCCACAATCTGTGACAGCACAGGCAACGTCTGCGCATGATCTAAAGGACCCGCTGCTTGTCGAGGCGGTCGGGTTGGGGCCTGCTTACATTAACAAAGCTACACTCGGGGAGATACGCGCCGAGGACCAGCCTGATTTTCAAACTATCGGGCAAACGTCTTGGTTACATCTCGTCCAGTTCAGTGCGGTTTTGTCCAGTGTAATCTTGACGGCAACGCTGCATATATCTGGGGCGATTTCCTTGGGTACAATGATTGCAGTCATTTTCTTGAACCAATTCGTTGTGTCTGCCTTTGTGCGTTTTTTCCAAGTTCAATCTTTAAAACCACCTCGCCTAGACTTGGGCGGGCTTAGTTTAGGTGAAGGTAGCGGGAACGCGGACGAAACGCCAAAGCTGCAAGACAATGATGATTTGGTCATGCTGCAAATTGAGAAGCTTGAAACATCGAGTTTTGCACCTTTCTCGGCTGACTTGTTCCAAGGCCTGTGCTTAGCGTTGATTGGTCCTTCGGGATCCGGAAAGTCAGAAATTTTGCGCGCGATCTCGACGGGCGAATTTGACGAAGGTAAGATCAGTTACAAGGGACGCAATTGGGGCCGCAATCATGGTCGTATGAGCTCGTTAAGCTATGCCCCGCCAAAACCTGTTTTGTTGGATGGCACAGTGGTAGAGAACGTAACCTGTT
>CALDZS010000066.1 GCA_937944065.1 uncultured Amylibacter sp.
CGTTCAACAACCATCTGCGTCGCAATACCCGCATGGTCTTGGCCAGGTTGCCACAATGTGTCGAACCCGCGCATCCGGTGCCAACGCACAAGGATATCTTGCAATGTGTTATTGAACGCATGCCCCATATGCAAAACGCCCGTGACGTTTGGCGGTGGGATCATGATGGCGAAAGCATCCGCACCCTCGCGGGCATTGGCACCAGCGGCAAACGCTTGTTCCTCGTCCCATTTCGCTAGGATTTTAGGCTCGTTCGCGCCTGCATCAAAATTCTTTTCCATCGCCATCGTACTATGCCTTGATCATCTGATTTGATGGGCTTTTACACGCGGGGGCAATGAAGGGAAAGCCTAGTTGCGTAATTTCGCGACAGCATCGTCGATCAAGGGTTGTGGCGCGGCGTTCAGAACCGCCGGATCATAGGGATCACGGGCAAAGACCTCTCGTGTCATGGCCACGAAAAACTCTATTGGCAATGTGTCATAGTCTGGGTCGAAACTGGCTTGATCCCAGCGTTCGCAAAAGGTAGCGCAATCGTCGAAATACGCATGGCCCGCGAAAGCATCACGCTTGTTTGGATTGCCGCCCACATGCTCGCCGTAATAAATCATCTGGAAATCACCATGCTTTTCCACAACCCAACGACATTGTTCGCGCACAAAGGGTTTTAGGATGGTTGCCGCGTATTCATCGTGATTATAGGGCGCGAAAATGTCACCGATATCGTGCAACAACGTAGACACCACCCAATCGATATCAGCACCATCGCGCCAAGCCCGTGTGGCCGATTGCAAGGAATGGCCCAGCCGCGTGATTTGGTATCCAGACAGGCCTTCATCCAATTCAACCAACGCCTTTAGCAACCGATCTGCGGTTCCCTTGGTGTGATCAATTTCGTGGCGAGTCAGAAAATCATAATCTTCCTTGTCGCCATCTTTCATCTGGGTAAATTTAACCTGATCCATCATTTTCTCTAGTAAATTGCACTGGTCTTTTTGGCACCTGCCATCATGACCTTAGCTTGTTCCGTGCGGATTTCATCGTAAATCTTCATGCCAGCGGCATCAAATATTCCAGCAGGCTGCGAATATGCTTGAAACGCCGCGTTTGAGCAATCACCACGTGCAGGAATTGCGTAATCAACGCCATTATCAGCCTTTTCCATGTCCGCCGAGATATATCGGATCGCTACACCGATACGCCTGTCATCAGATGCGTTCGGGCCCGACCCATGGATGGTTAATCCATGATGCAAGCTCATTGATCCTGTGGGCAATTCAACTGCCACCTTATCCTCTGGTCGAATATCAACTGCAATCTCTTGACCGCGCGACAGCAAATTCAGGTCGTCGAAACTATCTTCGTGATCCAATATCTCGCTCTTGTGGCTGCCTTTTACAAAGTCCATGCAGCCAGATGCTGGTGTTGCATCGGACAATGCAAACCATGCCGTGACAATGCGATCCATCTGTCCCATACCCCAATAAGCCAAATCCTGATGCATGGTCACCACGTGCTTGGTGCGGGGTTCTTTGATCAGAAACTCGACTGAATACAGCATGACATTTGGCCCAAGCACCCCTTCAACCACGTCGAGTATCGGATCATGCAAGCCTATTTCGCACGCCAAGGGCATAACCGCCTGCGCGTTGACGCGTTTATAGGTGTTCAAAGGCAACGGCAGCCCGTTATCTAACCACTGCGCCTCTATCGTTTCAAGTTGGTTGCGCCAGCGTTCGCAGGTGTCCGTATCTGCAACATGAAAGGGGAACAAGTATCCCTCGCGATCATATTGTTTCTGTTGGGCCGTGGTAAGCACATTCATCACCATATCAAATTCCCATTCACCCTAATTTGGAACATCTTAATCCAACAGAATTACAAAAAATGAGTCGGGTAAAGCAAAACGTGATCGTGCGTGCCTTTACACAGCAATTCAAAATGCGCAGATTAGCAAATCGAAACGTGTACGTTATTGGTCAGAGGAATTTATGCCACGCAACCATATTGTCATTATTGACGGCACGCAGAGCAAGCTTGACGCGGATCACGAAACCAATGCCGGTATCTTGTACAAGCTGCTTCAAGAAGCGAATGACAAAGAAACGCGTACATTGGTTTACGACCCTGGTGTGCAGGGACATGGTCTGTGGAATTGGGTTACGATCGCTTCGGGATGGGGCATAAATCAATCGATTAAAGATGCGTTTGATATTCTAAGCTCGCGGTACAAAGATGGTGACCGTATCTACTTGTTTGGATTTTCGCGTGGCGCCTATGCCGTTCGGTCCGTGGCTGGGATGATATCGCGTATTGGATTGCTGCGTGCCAACCGCGCCACAGCGCGTAATCTGCGCCAAGCGTTTCGATTGTATGAAACCGAAGGCGCGCCAGACATTGTCTCGGATTTTCGAACCGCCAATTGTCATCCGCATGTCGAGATCGAAATGATCGGCGTATGGGACACGGTCAAAGCGTTGGGAATTGATTACCCCATCCTTTCGCACTTGGCACCAATGGCGACAGAGTTTCATGATGATCAAATCAGCGATGTGACCAAATTCGGGTTTCAAGCCTTGGCGCTGGACGAGCGGCGTTTGGCCTTTTCCCCTGTTTTGTGGACAGTGCCAGACAATTGGCAAGGCGAGATGGAACAAGTCTGGTTCAACGGTGCGCATTCGGACATTGGTGGCAATGTTTGGAAATTCCCACAGTCGCGCCCCTTGGCAAATATTCCACTGTGTTGGATGCTGCGGCGGGTCGCGAAATGCGGGCTGAAATTACCTGCCGATTGGCCATCACGGTTCCCAACAGATCCAACAGCACCGGCATTCGGTGATCGACGCGGCCTCGCTAAATTCTTTTTGTTTCGATCCCCGCGCACCGTTGGCGAATTTCCAAATGAATACCTACATGAAAGCGCTGTGGACACGCGACAACCAGACAAGTTCACCATTCCCGTGGCCGATTAGCACATATTGACAGCACCCTGTTGAACCGCCCCGCCAACTGTGGCAAAAGCCAGTTAAGATAGATCAAGAAAGTTTCCACATGACCGACTTTAATGCTGAACGCACTGCAATGGTTGATTGTCAAGTTCGCCCGTCTGATGTGACAAAGTTCCCAATTATCGAGGCGATGCTAACCGTAAAGCGCGAACTCTATGTTCCAAGCGCAGCGCAAAGCGTGGCCTATGTGGGCGAACATATCCCGTTGTCCGCGAACCGCACTTTGTTGGACCCTCGTACATTTGCCAAAATGTTGGACGCCGTTAATGTACAACCAAACGAAATGGTGTTGGATGTTGCTTGTGGCATGGGTTATTCTACGGCTGTCCTGGCCCATTTGGCCGAGGCGGTTGTCGGGCTGGAAGATGATGCAGTAATGGTCGAAGCAGCGACTAAAACTTTGACCGATCAAGACTGCAACACAGCGGTGGTTCTGCATGGTAGCCTAGGCAAGGGTGCCAGCAAACACGGCCCTTATGATGTGATTATCATCGAGGGTGGCGTCCAATCTATCCCAAGCGCGTTGACCAAGCAATTAAGAGATGGTGGGCGTATCGCAGCGATTTTTACCGACGGAAAAGTCGGGCAGTGCCGTATCGGCTTTAAGTCTGGCAATACTATCAGTTGGCGTGATGACTTTGATGCAACAGCGCCTGTGTTGGCTGATTTTGCAAAGGTTGCCGACTTTACCTTTGCTTAACTTAACCTTGTGATTGAGGTTGAATGTAATTTTTTAGGAGATGAATTTGAGACAAACTGCAAAATCAATCCTTCTTATCGGCGCAATGGCGTTGACCCCCGCAACCAGCGTGGTTGCAGATGGTGTATCCTTAACGTCTGTCTTGGCCGCCGCATATAAAAACAGCAACGAATTGAAGGTCGCACGCGCAAACCTACGCCGCGTCGACGAAGGTGTGGCAGCCGCGCGGTCTGCCAAAGGTGCCAGCGTCACCGGCAATGCGTCTGCCAGCGTTTCCCGAAACTTTGGTGCTGGATCAACCAGCAGCAACCAGTCCGTTTCAATCACTGGCAGTCAACAACTTTATGATGGTGGTCAGGACGACAAAGCGATCGAAGCGGCAAGGATGAATGTTCTAGCCCAACGCGAAAGCCTGCGCGCCACGGAACAAAACGTACTGTTGTCTGCCGTCGCTGCATTTTTCAACGTGCGCCGCGATCAACGTTCTGTCGCGCAGCAAAAGAACAATGTCAGCGTTTTACGCCAACAGGTGCGCGCCGCCCAAGATCGGTTTGACGTGGGCGAAGTTACACTAACCGATGTCAGTCAGACACGTGCGCGTCTTGCATCAGCAATCAGTCAACTTGCCCTAGCCGAGGGCAATTTACGGAATTCACTACAGAACTTCCGCGCCACGACCGGAACCAAGGTCACCAAGTTGCACGCACCGAAATCGACACCACGTCTGCCAAAATCAGCGCGCGCGGCCGAGGCAGTTGCAATTAAAAAGCATCCAAGGATTTTACAATCACAGTTTAGTACGAAGGCCGCGCAATTGACGCTGGATCAGGTTAATTTGAACCGCAAGGCGACCGTCAGTGCCACGATCACAGGGCGCGCGTTTAAAAACAATTCCTTAAACGGTGACGGATCTTCGATCGAAGCAGGCATAAACGCAACTGTTCCCATTTTCCAGGGCGGCGCTTTGGATTCCGCACGCAGATCGGCAC
>CALDZS010000067.1 GCA_937944065.1 uncultured Amylibacter sp.
TGAGTCTCAAACTTTTTTTGCAACTTGAGGCTTTTGTGGTCTCTCTCGCACAATTTGAGAAGTTTTTCCGAATCGGGTGATCCCTCCGTTTTCCATCACCAAAATTTTGTCCATCTGCGCAACAATACCCGGCCGATGCGCGACTGCGACGACAATAGTACCGGCAAGCAACATCTGTTGAATAGCATTGATCAAGGCCGCGTCTCCGATCCTATCCAAATTTGAATTTGGCTCGTCTAGGATTAATAACTTTGGTCTTTGATATATACTTCTCGCCAACCCAATTCGTTGTGTTTGCCCGCCAGATAGGTTTTGACCACCTGATCCGACGACTGTGGCATATCCAAGAGGCAGAGATAGGACAAGTTTGTGAACACCTGCAATCTTCGCCGCACCCGCGATATCTTTGTCCGTGGCCGTTGGATCAAACATGGCAATGTTCTGGGCAATAGTCCCAGGCAGCATTTCCACATCTTGCGGCAAATACCCGATACGGTTGTGAACCCGAGCATCAATAACCGGTTCTTCGTCGAGTAGTATTTGCCCTTTCACGGGAACGGCTATACCTGCCAAGAACCGCAAGAGGCTGGTTTTTCCAGACGCGCTAGAGCCCACTATCGCCAGCCCCTCGCCAGGGCGCAACTCAAAGTCGATATTACGAACGATATGTGACGCAGCTTGGTTACCAGATCCGACAGCGTCTGCATTCGCTACGCCAATCACGCGTAGGCCTTGGGTGTTGTTAATGGATGAAATTCGATCTGGGGCATCAAGCGTTTCGGTTTCGACGTTAGCTTTCAATCTTTGATAGGATTCAATCCCGCGCCCAATGACCCGCCAACTCGCAATCACTTGATCCAAGGGTGACAATGCCCGCGTTGCAATGATCGTCGAAGCAATTATCATACCAGGAGTGATCTCTTGAATAATGGCCAAATATGCCCCGACGGATAGCAGCGCTGACTGTAGAAATAATCTAAAGGATCTTGAAAACGCGCCTATCGCATCACTGAATTTTCGTGACATCACGGTGGCCTGATTAGATCGTTTTCGCAATTGCATCCAATGGTGGCTGACGCCTGCCTCCATGCCGTGGCCACGAAGCGCTTCAGCATTTACCTTGGCGCTTTGGCGAAACCGCTTTTCCTGCTCTTCCAGTCGCTGTGCCCTTGCAATAGCAGTTTGGCTTAAACGCCAATTCAGCAATGTGGCCGCAAGCGCGATGGTAGCACCCAAAAATGTTAAGCCTCCCAACCAAGGGTGGATGTAGAAGGTCGCGGCCAAGAACAACGGCACCCACGGCAGATCAAGAATACTTAGAATTGCGGGGCCAGAGATGAATTGGCGCACCTGATCCAAGTCAGACATAAAATTCTGAGCGGATGATTTTTTGATTACCGAAGCCTCAAGCCAAGTGCGAAATACGCGATCGGCTATTGCGCTGTCAAAATCCAGCTGGACTTTTGATATCAATTTTGCGCGCAGTAGATACAAGAATGCCAAGGTTATCATTGCCAGAGAAACCCAGAAAAGCAGTTTCATCAAAACGTCCACCGAACCGGTGGGCAAAACCAAATCATACACAAGAAGCATGTAAATGGGACCAACTAGCATTAGCAAATTGATTGCGGCACCTGCCAGGGCCACCTTTAGGACTGGCCTTCGTAGCTGATCTATTACCGTGTGAAATGGAGTTTCTTTTTTCATCACCGCCGTCTTAAGTTTGACCATCATTGTCTAGCAATTCGATTTAGATTTCAAATCCGATCGATTGTGAGAGCATCCATCTCATACGCAGAAGACGTAGTTTAACCAAGGTTACCAACCCGCGATACTTTTCACCGCTATCAGATAGCTGCTTGCTGCGAAGGATTTTAGGGGCATGTAAAAATATGCTAACGGGCATGGCCAATCCGCGCGCGCCCCAAGCCAAACGCTCTATCGGTTTCGATCCATTCGAGGCATAAAGTTCTTGCGTGACGCGGTACCATTTATGCCGAAGTGCCGACCAGTTTTGGCGCGAAGGATGGCTGACAACCAGTTTGTCATCATAGATCAGACGATACCCTTTTTCGATGGCACGCATGCTCCAATCTTTATCCTCTGACAGCCCATTGCGAAAACCTCCGACATCGTCAAAAACTTTGCGGTTGGTAATCAAGTTGCCCGCCCCTGTGAAACCTTGCACTTCGATGTAGCGGCGAAAATTGAAGGCAAAGACGTTTTCAAACGCCTCGGCGCCAGTTCTGGGCGGGGGTGTTTCGTCGAAAACATCCACCCTGCCACCAATCAAATCAGCCTGCCCAGCAATCTCAAAGCCCCTGGAAATCCAATTCTTATCCGGCACGCAATCCGCGTCCACGAAAAACAAGAGAGGACAGTCAGTTTCGGCAACGCCAGTGTTACGGGCGATAGCGGCGCCTTTTTCTGGCGCGGTGAGAAACCGAACAGTCCGAAACTTTTCAATCACCTCATCCAATGGATCTTGCGAGCCATTATCGACAACGACGATCTCAACATTTTCAGTTTCATTTTGCAGCAAGGCAGTCAAACATCTGTCTAGTCTTTCGACATCGTTATAATGTGGGATTATAACTGCTGCCTCAGCTGTAGTCATATTCGTAGCCGTATACTTTGCTTGTATATCTGCTCTTGTTCAGAACGATGCCCAGAACATTGGTCAGCTCTGATAATTGGCTTTCTGCAATATCAATCTGTTTCATCGTTGTCTTGCCCGCCTCAGCCAACAAAATCGCGCAATCCACATTCTTGAGAAATCCAAAATTATCATCTGCGGCCATCAAGGGTGGCAAATCAAACAACATGACATTTGGACGGTAAGCTTCTTCAATCTCTTCTAAAACAGCCGCAGCTTTGCGGCTTTGTAGTATTTCAGACGGATTGGGTGTCACTCGATTGTTCAAACCGAAGGCCAAGTTTTTTCCCAATCGAACGGCGTTATGCTTGAACTCCACCCGGCCCGATAATATGTCGGCCATCGAACTTACTCCGCTTTGACCAAGTAATTTTCCCAAACCAATGCGGCGCAAATCTAGATCAAAAACGATTGTCCTAAGTTCTTCTTGACGTGACAAGCTAACGGCCAAGTTTACTGCGGTGGTGGTCTTTCCGCACCCCGAATGCGGTGAAACGATAGCAACGCGTGTCCAGTTGTTTTCTGTTAACTGATGCAACAAACGTGTTCTCAGCATATCAAACGGTGCGGCGTCCACACTGGATTCAAACGTTACAATCCGGTTTTTAGGTGCCGAAGAAGGATCAATCTCGAAGGGGCGTATGTCCTCCCACAGTTTATCTGTGGCATCGGAACGTACTTTCTTGCCAGGCTGAGTGCTAACCGTAGAAACCTTGCCATCTCTTTGCTGTCGAGCCTTCTTAATGGCAGCTTGCAGTTGTTCCATTTAAAATGCTCCTCCCAGAGCAGTTAACACAGTATTCATAATTAACGAATTCCGAATTTATCCATAAGTCGTTCCGCCACCAAATCCAAAGGTTGATAGTAGGTGTGGATCGCAAATATCAATGCGGGCAATCCAATTAATATACAAAGAAACCAGCCGATCTTTAGCGTCCGTTTCACAAACTTCTGCGATCCTGTTCTGATGTAAGGCACTGTCGCCAATGGCGTGATGCCAAGTTTGTTAACCAAGTCTTCTGGCCGCTGGATAGAGCTGTTTAAAAGTTCCAATAAAACGACAAGAAACAAACCTGACAATATTCCAAATACGATCCCGCCCCCAGCGATTACCGCACGCTTTGGTTTGGTTGGTCGACTTGGAATAGAGGGCGGTTCAATAACTGATATCTTTTGACCTCTTGAAAGCAGTTCAATTCGTTCAGCGGCACTGGCACTTGCTACCCGTTCAACTGCCTTGTTATATTGAGCTTGAATATTTTCATGATCCAAAATCAGATCATCCAGCATTATGGACGTGGCGGGTGTGTCGGTGACCGTACCAGCAATAATATTCAATTGTTCCTGCGCAGCCTCGCGCTGTTCGGTCAGTGTCTTTAATCTAGTATCAATTTCGACCAATTGAATATCGAGCTGGGTGTTACCGGTGGTTTCGACCTCCTCGGTCACTTCTGGAATTTGACTGATCAGTTTTTCAACAGATCTAATACGTGCCTCCAATGCTTTAATCTTGGGATTGTCCGCAGAATAAATTGCAAGCTCTTGGGCAAGTTGCGCTCGCATGGCATTCAACCTGGCTTGTTCAGGTGTTGTCGCACGGGTTGACCCCGCGACTTTCCCAGTCGACTCGAAAATTCTGGTGAGACGACCACGCTGGCGTTGCAAATCTTCAATGCCGCTTGTCAATTGGGCAATCCGCTCTTGCAACAGAGTTTGGCGCGTCAGCCTGAAATCAAGGCTTTCGGGTAAGGCGTCAGAATTTTCCAATTTGAACGCCAGTATCTTTGCGCTTTTCTCGGTCAACTCCTCGCTTAGCCTATCCACCTCTTGTTGAAAAAACTCGAGTGTTTGGCTAGCGCGCCCGCGACGTGTTTCAATATCCTGCTTTTGAATCAGCGTTAAATACTCGTTCAAAACATTCGCTGCATTGAGGCCAGTAACAGCTTCAAACTTTATGGTCATCAAGGCAGCTTTGTTTCTTCCCGTGGAACTGCTCAGGTTAGTGCGCGACAGCATTGCCTGTACGACCTGATCGGCTGACATCTCTTCTTGATTTTTTAGCGGCTTCACCCGATTTGCGATGTCGATTAAATTCTCTCGGGTCAAAAGCTTTTGTTCGACGATTTGCAGTTGCTCTTGGCCAGATGATCGAACCGTAGGCGATGCCAGCTCGATCGGAATTTGTGGTGATTCAATAATTAACTTCACCGACGACACATAAGAGGGCGGCAGTGTTTTCGCCACAATCACAGATATCGTAGATATAAGAATTGAAACGACCAAAAAGTATGGCAGCCGTCGCAGGAAAACTTTGAAATAATAACCAAATTCCATATTACGTCGCAGCCTCCACTGCGGCAGTCTTGCCGCCAAAGAAAACGCCATCAGCCAATACACGGCGCACCGTGACGACACTTATATTATGGTCATCCTTGCCCCACGCGTAAAGCATCGACAATTCACAAAGCTGATTAACCAACCGCGGGACACCACCAGTGGCCTCAAATATCATCTTTGCCGCTTTTCGTGTGAACTCTTCGCCCGT
>CALDZS010000068.1 GCA_937944065.1 uncultured Amylibacter sp.
GCACCCACCCGAGGTTCGGGCGCTTTGGTTGTGTTTCAATGGGGCTTTATAGCCACTTTTGGCTGTTGACTCTGTCCCATACGCGCCTATAACCCGCCCATCGCCAAGCAATTGGTGACCATTGGTGTTTGTGACCCCTGCGAAGGGTGTTCTGTCGCCCAAAGCATGTAAGCCGCGGGAAAGGAAAGCATCTTTCATAACTTGAAAGGATCCAGCTCGTGACCAAACGTACAGCTGCCAAATATAAATTAGACCGCCGCATGGGTGAAAACATCTGGGGTCGTCCAAAATCACCAGTGAACAGACGTGAATATGGCCCAGGCCAGCACGGTCAACGTCGCAAGCAAAAACTGTCTGACTTCGGTATTCAGTTGCGTGCGAAGCAAAAACTAAAAGGTTACTACGGTGATCTGACAGAAAAACAATTCCGTCGCATCTATGCCGAAGCAGTTCGTGTATCTGGTGACACAGGTGAAAACCTAGTGGGTCTACTAGAGCGTCGCTTGGATGCTGTTGTGTACCGTTCAAAATTCGTACCAACAGTTTTCGCGGCACGTCAGTTTGTAAACCACGGCCACGTCACTGTGAACGGCAAGAAGGTTAACATTCCTTCATACCGTGTAAAAGAGGGCGACGTGATCGAAGTGCGTGAAAAGTCAAAGCAAATGGCGCTGACTTTGGAAGCCCTTCAATCGCCAGAGCGCGACTTGCCAGATTACCTGAATGTGGACACGAACAAGTTGACTTCGACTTTCGTACGCACACCAGGCCTTGCAGATGTTCCATACCCTGTAGTGATGGAACCAAACTTGGTGGTGGAATTCTACGCGAAGAACTAGAGGCGCGCCTCGCTCTTCGCCGACATTCAAAATCATTTCAAAGACCGTCCCAAGTGGGCGGTCTTTTTCGTTGGCTCACACGGTCTACAAATTGCCGTGAAGTTGCGGATTTGAGGGTGTACTGATCTACCTGCGCGGGTAAACAAAGCGAAACAGTAAAGGAACTGACCTGTGATGATTTCAAAACCGATGACTACACTTCTAGCGCTAAGCCTGATGGTGACTGGTGCATCTGCCGAAACGATTTCGTTTAATTCAAGCTGGAAAGAACAGGGGTTTCTAAGCCTGTTTTCAAATGACTACGCGTTGAATGGATCGTCGCTGGGGGTGAAATCAGACGAGACGGTTTCGATGCTATACCGCGCGGCGCCCAAATCGGTACAAGGTGCGACCAAAGCGTCATGGAATTGGAAGGTGACCAAGTCGGTCAAGCCAACCAACCTGTTGAAAAAGGGTGGCGATGATCGCAATTTGTCGATTTATTTCGTGTTCGCGGACAAGAAAACTGCCGACAGTTTGAAATCACTGTCTGCGCGCAAGTTGTTGGGAAACCCTGCCGTCAAATCGCGCAGCTATATTTGGGGCGGCAACTATCCAGTTGGGAAATCTTACGACAGTCCGTACAGACCGGGCGCGTTGGCCATGGTGATGAAGCGTAAAGCAGGCACTGGATCGCACAGCGAGACGGTCAACCTTGCATCTGATTTCAAGCGCGCGTTTGGCAAAGCCCCCGAGGCCTTGATCGGGATTGCTGTGACGGGTGACAGTGATGACACAGACGGTCAGATTGATGCAGTGATTTCGAACCTAAAGGTTTTCTAGACCCTTAGATTAACTGCGGTTGCAAAACAGGGGGTTTTCTTGCGTCGCCGATAGGCGTAGGCGGGATGCATGAAAACCCTAAGCCTTTCCACGACCGATGTTGCTCATCTGCCCAGCTGGCGGAAGCCCATTGCCCTGTTGGTACTGATGACATTTGCGCTGCAAATGGCGTTCTCGACATGGATTGCTTTGCTGAATAATTTCGTCCACGACCAAGCGGGCTTTGATGGTGCCGACCTTGGCTGGTTGCATTCCATCCGCGAAGTACCTGGTTTCTTCGCTGTGGGCGTAATTGTGGTGTTGTGGTTCATGCGTGAACAGGTGCTGGCGACGGTATCACTGGTGATGCTGGGCGTTGCTGTGGGGGTGACTGCATGGTTCCCGACATTCGGCGGCATCATGATCACCACGTTTATTTCCAGTCTTGGATTTCACTATTATGAAACCGTGAAGCAATCTTTGGAACTGCAATGGATACCCAAAGACCGTGCGCCGATCATCCTAGGCTGGTTGATGGCCGCGGCATCTGCGGCGTCATTGATCACCTACAGTACGATCATGGTTGCATGGAAGTTCTTTGAACTAGACTTTAACACCTTGTATATGACCGGTGGCGGGCTTGCGATAGTCGTCGCGATTTTCGCAATGACGGCCTATCCGCAGTTTCATGGCCCCACGGTACAGAATACCAACATGGTTCTGCGCAAACGCTATTGGTTGTATTACATACTACAATTCATGGCGGGTGCGAGACGGCAGATTTTCATGGTATTTGCTGCGTTTATGATGGTCGAACGATTTGGATTTGAAGTCCACGAAGTGACTGCATTATTTTTGATCAACTACCTGGCCAATATGGTGTTCGCACCGATCATGGGCGGGGCGATCAAACGGTTTGGTGAACGCAACGCATTGGTGTTTGAATATGCTGGTCTAGCAATCCTTTTTTGTGCCTATGGCGGCATATATATCTTTGGATGGGGGGTGGTCTTCGCAGCCAGCCTTTACGTCATTGATCACTTCTTTTTTGCATTGTCGATAGCGCAGAAAACCTATTTCCAAAAGATTGCGGATCCAGCAGATATTGCACCAACAGCGGCGGTGGCGTTTACCATTAATCACATCGGTGCGGTCGTGTTACCTGCCTTGTTGGGCTATGTTTGGCTGGTTTCGCCAGCGGCGGTGTTTGGCGTTGCAGCGGCTATTGCTGTAATCTCTATGCTGCTTGCGCTTTGTATTCCCCGTCAACCTGCGCCTGGTCGCGAAACTATTTTCCGAAACTAGGATTTCTATGTCGCAGCAAGGTCGTTTTGTTACTGGGTCTACCATGCGCCATGTCGTCGTTATGACGACCACAGGCATGATCGGACTGACGTTCATGTTTTTGGTTGATGCTGTGACGTTATTCTGGGTCTCTAAATTGGACAGTCAGATTTATATGGCTGCGATGGGTTATGCTTGGACCATCCAGTTTTTCACAATTTCAACGGGTGTCGCGTTTATGATTGCCGCGACCGCAACCGTATCAAAAGCCCTTGGGCAGGGGCAGCGCCATAATGCGCGCAGGGCAGCAACCGTGTCGGCGATATGGACGTTTTCAATACTATGTCTTGTGTCACTATTCTTGGTTTTGTTCCGCGAAACTGCTTTGTCAGCCGTCGGTGCCGAAGGCGAGACGTTGGCCGTTGCATCGCGGTTTCTACTGATCTCGATCCCGTCATTACCCATCATGTCATTGGGTATGATCGCATCTGCGATCTTGCGGGCCGAGGGGGATGCATGGCGGTCTATGATGGGCACTACGTCAGCTGGGATTGTCGCGATGATCGCCGATCCGTTTTTGATTTTTTATATGGAGCTTGGCATTGACGGCGCAGCGATAGGTATCGTGGTCTCGCGGACTGCGTCGGCTTGTTTAGGTCTGTACTTTATCCTGCATGTCAAAAAACTGGCGACATGGGTTTCCGTGTCAGATATGCGCCAATATGCACCCGCATTCTTTGCTGTTGCTGTACCAACAGTTGTGACACAACTCGCCTCGCCCACTGGTAATTATCTAGCCACTGGCGTCATTTCTGAATTTGGCGAAGCAGCGGTCGCAGGCTGGGCAGTGATGGGTCGATTAACTGTGCTGGCCTTCGGCGGCGTGTTCTCGTTGTCTGGTGCTATTGGTGGGATCGTCGGTCAAAACTACGGCGCGGGTCGGTTTGACCGTGTCCGCGATGCCTACCGCGACAGTCTGATATTCTCGACGGTGTATGTCTTGATAACTTGGGGGATTTTGATCCTTTTAACCCCCACAGTGATTAGCTTGTTCGAACTGTCACCGAAGGCCGCCGTAGTAATCTATGCCTTCAACTATTACGCCGCCGGCACTTTTGCATTTGCTGGATTTCTGTACGTGTCGAACGCCAGTTTTAACAACCTTGGACGGCCACAATATTCCACTTTGTTCAACTGGATCAAGGATGGCGCGCTGATGTTGCCTTTATGCTTGCTCGGCGCGTCTTATTGGGGTGCAGCGGGCGTGATTTATGGGCAAGGGGCCGCGGTGGTGATTGCAGGTACAATATCTGTTATTGTAGGCTGGCGGTTCATCGGCCATGCTGAATCGCGTCATATGAAATCACAAAAGGTCTAAATCTCTCATGTCAAAACCCATTTCGACAATCGACGCTTTGGGTTGGGGGCGCCATTTTGCGGATCAAGTATCGGACGTGGATTTGACGGCAACCCCGCCCGTGCGCGTGACCGAGGTGCATCGATCAGGCCTGCAAGTTCAAGGCGACGGTATTGACCAAGTTCTGCCACCGCGTGAAGACGCGACTGTGGGTGATTGGTTGTTGCTGGATAAGGATTTTCCTGCCGACAGCCGTCTGTTGGATCGTACCAGCGTTGTGAAACGTCGTGCGGCAGGCACCGAATGGCAAATGCAGTTGATCGCGGCCAATATTGACACGGCGTTCATCGTGACCAGCTGTAATCCTGATTTTAACGTAGCGCGACTGGAACGTTATATCGCGCTTGCGTTGCAGGCAGATGTCACGCCTGTGATTATCCTAACCAAGACTGATCTTTGTGATGATGTGGATGCCTATCTGAAACCTGCCCAAGCGATTTCTGACTTGGTCGAGGTGGTTGCCTTAGATGCGCGTTCAGATCAGCCTGCGGATAAGCTGGCCAAATGGTGCGGGCAGGGTCAGACGGTGGCATTCTTAGGCTCGTCTGGTGTAGGCAAGTCCACTTTGTCAAATGCGCTGATGGGGTCTGATACGATGGTAACCCAAGACATGCGCGTCAACGATGCCAAAGGGCGTCACACCACCACGCACCGTCAAATGTTGATCGCACCAATGGGCTGTGTCGTTTTGGATACGCCAGGAATGCGCGAGTTACAATTGACCGACGCGGCTGAAGGCGTAGGAGAGTTGTTTTCCGATCTGCAAGATCTGACACACCAGTGTAAATTTCGCGATTGCAAACATGACAGTGAACCAGGCTGTGCAGTGAAAAAGGCAGTGGCGGATGGAACCATAGAACCCGATCGTTTAGCGCGTTGGCAAAAATTGGTGACCGAAGACGCGTTTAATTCAGCCAATTTGGCGGAGCGACGTGCCAAGGACAAGGATTTTGGAAAAATGGTTCGCTCTGCAATAAAGCATAAGCGTCGATAGGCGCGCTTGACCCAATTGGCGCCCTACATTATCGCCTTGGTTAAGATATCAAAGGTAGCACCGCCATGACCGAACACACCTATTCCGCCTTCACAACTTTGCCCGGCAAAGCTGCCGCCGATGCGTTGGCAGCAGTCGTGGAAAACATGATCCCCGAACCTTACGGCATTGGCGTGTTCGAAATCGAAGACGGATCAGGCCTGTGGGAAGTTGGCGCGTACTATACAGAAAAACCAGACGACATCGCGTTGTCTTTGTTCGCCGCTGCCCATGATGCCAAACCTTTCGTGATTTCTGAAATTCCACCAACCGATTGGGTGGCCGAAGTGCGCCGCGAACTTGCGCCTGTGCGTGCTGGGCGTTTCTTGGTTTACGGATCACATGATGCAGACAAGTTGACCGATGATGTGATCCCGCTGCTAATCGAGGCTGCAATGGCATTTGGCACTGGTCATCACGGTACAACGCAAGGCTGCTTAACCGCGCTTGATAAATTGGCTGTTGATGGTTTCGAAGCAAAGAACACCATCGACGTTGGCTGTGGTACGGCCGTGTTGGCCATGGGGGCTGCGCATTTGTGGGATACGCCGATTATCGCCAGTGATATCGACGAGGTGGCAACAGATACAACGCGCGCTAACATCGCCTCCAACAATCTAACCGGTCGTATAGACGTGGTGACCTGCGCTGGGTTTGACGATCCCGCAATCCATGCAAAAGCACCGTTTGATCTGATCCTTGCCAATATCTTAAAAGGCCCTCTGGTGGCACTCGCCCCTGATATGGCGCGGATGGCAGCGCCTGGTTGCTATGTCATTCTATCTGGATTGCTGAACGAACAGGCAGACGAAGTCATCGCGGCCTATGCCGAAAATGGATTTGACTTGGTGGATCATTTACAAATAACGGATTGGTCAACACTGACCTTGCGCGCAAAGACTTAACTTTTAAGATGCAAGGGGCTAGTCTGCGACAAACGGTGACTAAAATGGGTGCACAATGAGCGACGACAATCTTAAAAACTTCGAAGCTCGGATCAAGGGTATCGAGAAAACGTACCGCAAGGGCGGACGTCACAATACGGGAAGTAACCCCAAAGAATCCAGGCGCATCGCGCGCAAAGGGACGAAACCAGCACGGGCAAAGCGCAGCTCACCAATCACGTTTAGACGTTTGATAAAGGCATCCGTTTGGATGTTTGTGATCTTTTTAGCACTGAGGATTTTTGCCTCTTACCAATTGGGCACCGCCGTTTACGACGGCAAGGTTGATGCATTGGCAGAAGGTGGAAGCGTGACAAAAATAGCAGCTTCTGCGTTCGCTCGAGGACCTATTATGCAGCCCATTGAACAGTTCGTTCGGCGCATTATCGCATCGAGCGAGGTTGCGTCTCAGCCTTCAGGAGATCCCGAAGGCTGAGTAGCGTTATTAGCGACGAATGTTTGCTGCAACATTCTTGATATCGCCGCGTGATAGACCGATGTCAGCCAATTCAGCATTTGACAGGCGGTTCAATTCATTTGTTGTTTTACGACGTAGGTTCCAGTCGTTAACAGATGTAAAAGCTGCGCTAGCAAAGTTTACGATTTTCAATGATGCAATCGATGAGATTGGCGCTGCTTGTGATGCTACTTGGTAAGCCATGATGATAATCCTCTTTGTTGGCGTTACAGTTTGTCTTGTCTCTTAATCCCCACTTAGGGATGCCCATCCACTTCCACAATTACTATTATTGCATAACCGAGATGCGCTTTTTGCATAGCACTGTACGCGCCTGATGCGGGCGATCAGTATGGTTGAAACCGCACAGTATCTGGGAAGGTGAAAACACATGCTTGGCAAATGTTCTTGTTTCGTGCTAACGCTTTGGTAACGAAAAAAAGGGGCAGGCAATGCGTGTGATCGGGATTGATCCGGGGCTTCGAAATATGGGCTGGGGGATCATTGACGTTGTTGGGTCTCGGGTTACGCATGTCGAGCATGGCGTCTGCAAGTCTGGTACAAGCAGCCTGGCAGAGCGGTTAAAGGCGCTGCATTGGCAATTGACCCAAGTGATTGAGACGCACAAGCCAACGACGTCTGCAGTTGAACAGACTTTTGTGAATAAAGACGGCGCAGGGTCGCTAAAGCTGGGGCAGGCGCGTGGAATTTGCCTGTTGGTGCCTGCGCAGTTCGGATTGGATGTTGCTGAATACGCCCCCAATAAGATTAAAAAGACTGTGGTTGGCGTCGGGCACGCTGACAAGACGCAGGTCGATCATATGGTTCGAATGCAACTGGGTGGTATTCAGATATCAGGCGCAGATGCAGCCGACGCGTTGGCGATAGCACTCTGTCACGCCCATCACAGTCGGTTCGCAGGGCGCCTAGATGCCGCGATTGCAAAGGCAGGTGCGCAATGATCGGTAAAATAACAGGTCGGGTGGATTACCGCGCCGATGGCTATGTTTTGGTCGATGTGCAAGGAGTTGGATACATCGTTTACTGCTCTGATCGGACGTTGGCGCAATTACCTGCCAAAGGCGGAATTGTGGCACTTTATACCGACCTGCTGGTGCGCGAAGATAATTTGCAATTGTTCGGCTTTCTGACATTGGCGGAAAAAGAATGGCACAAATTGTTAACCACCGTCCAAGGCGTTGGCGCGAAAGCAGCTTTGTCAATTGCGGGGACGTTAGGCACCGAAGGCGTGTCACGTGCAATAGCGCTGGGCGATGCGACGGCGATTAAGTCTGCGCAAGGTGTCGGACCAAAACTGGCCGCGCGGGTCGTGGCCGAACTGAAAGACAAAGCGCCATCGATCATGGCGATGGGGGATGCAGGTGCACAAGTGGTCGCCCCTGATCATGACATGGTCATTGATGTACAAACCCCGAACGAGGAGGCGATGGCCGCGAAACCCAATGCGCGCACCGCATCCGCAGGATCGCAGGCAGATGCCTTGTCAGCACTGATCAATCTTGGCTACGGCCACGGTGATGCAGCCAGTGCAGTGGCACAAGCTGTCCATGATGATCCTGCGATCAGCGCGCAGAATTTGATCAAGGCCGCGCTTAAACTCTTGGCACCTAAAACGTGATGCGTTAGGCCAGTCTAATGACCGAACCTGATCCCACCGTCCGACCAGAGCCGTTGGCAACCGATGCCGACCGTGCGTTACGTCCGCAAAGCTTGGACGAATTTGTCGGGCAGGCGTCGGCACGCGCGAACCTGAAAGTATTCATTGAAAGCGCCAAGCAACGCGGGCAGGCGATGGATCATACCTTGTTTTATGGCCCACCTGGTCTGGGTAAAACCACGTTGGCACAAATCATGGCCAAAGAGCTGGGGGTGAATTTCCGCATGACCTCTGGCCCTGTGCTGGCCAAGGCGGGCGATCTGGCCGCATTGCTAACCAATTTAGAAGAACGCGACGTTTTGTTTATCGATGAAATCCATCGCATGAACCCCGCCGTCGAAGAGGTGCTGTATCCAGCCCTAGAAGATTTTGCGCTAGACCTGATGATCGGCGAAGGACCTGCAGCGCGATCTGTTCGCATTGATCTGGCACCCTTTACGTTGGTTGGTGCCACCACGCGACTTGGCCTTTTGACGACACCGCTTAGAGATCGCTTTGGTATTCCGACACGGTTGGAATTCTATACCCATGCGGAACTATGCCACATCGTAGAACGTGGCGCCCGCCTGATGGGGATCAAAACATCAAAAGAGGGCGCGATGGAAATCGCGCGCCGTGCGCGTGGCACACCACGGATTGCGGGCCGTTTGTTGCGCCGCGTAGTGGATTTCGCAGTGGTCGAAGGTGATGGACATATTGATTTGGCCATGGCCGATACGGCGCTGACGCGGTTGCGGGTCGATGATCTTGGTTTAGACAGTGCGGATCGGCGCTACTTACGTTTGTTGGCAGAAAACTATGGCGGCGGTCCTGTCGGGGCAGAAACTATTTCTGCGGCACTATCAGAAGCGCGCGATGCTATTGAAGAGGTGATCGAACCGTTTCTACTGCAACAAGGTTTGATCCAACGAACACCACGCGGGCGCATGTTGGCACAAAAGGCCTGGACGCATTTGGGGATTACCGCCCCCAAAGTTGCAGGCCAAACAGATATGTTTGAGGTTAAGACATGACGAATATCGACGCAGCAAAGGTGGAACACCTGTTCAGCCATAAAGCAGGATACAGATTTGCACGCTGGGCGCGTCCCATCGTACCGGTGGTGTTTGGCGTAAATGACGACACTCTGGCGGTCATGAAGACAGCGATTGCACAAACAGTTGCGGTCACCGGCGGCAAGATTGAAGAGATGGATCCAGAGCTGGGCACCAATTTCATGTGGTTCTTTTGCAAAGAATGGTCCGAGATTGGCGGCATCCCTGATCTGGACAAACTGGTACCGAACATCGGTGACATGACCGCAGAGCTGGAAAAACGAAATCTGAATTCGCATCGCATATTTGCCTTTGACGAGGAAGGCGCGATCAAGCTTTGTGTCGTGATGGTGCGGATAAAGAACGAAATGGCGGACATTCCGGTACATGTGCTAACGACAGGCGAGACATTCTTTGCACTAGCACTGTGGGGACCAGAAGCGTTTCGGGATACCAATCCAATCGGTATGATCGAAGAAACGGGCGCTGTGATGGTGCGCCCAGAATATGCGTCTGTCTTACGTGCCACGTATGATCTGGCTTTGCCGAATGTGGCTGATGATGTCAGCCATGCCATGCGTGTCGCACCCCGTGCACAGAAACTTTATGATGACTTGCAAAATGGCGCATAGTTTTCCAGTAACCGTTTATTACGAAGACACCGATCTGGCGGGCATTGTCTACTATGCGAATTATCTAAAGTTCATCGAACGTGCGCGGTCGACGTTGGTGCGCGATGCGGGGATTGACCAGTTAGACATGCAAAAACAAGGGATTGTCTTTGCAGTTCGCCATGTGGACGCGACCTATCAGGCGCCTGCAAAATTGATGGATATGTTGACGATTGCTACAGAATTGCAACAGATGACACGCACCAAGATTGTGTTTAGCCAAGACGTGAAGCGCGAGGATCAGGTGTTATTTTCCTCAACAATTACAATTGTTTGCATCACCGATAACGGTCGACCAACGCGTATACCCGCAGACATCGCGGAAAAGTTACAGAAATTTTCCGCCTAAAGCGTGAAATCGTCCAGAATTTCTAGTTTTTTGCCAGAAACCTCGCTATATTGGTCGCAATAATAAAGTCACGCGAAAACGCGGGCACAGGCAAAACGAGCGGTATTATGGAAGCAGAAGTTTTAGGCGCTGCATCGGAAGTGGATTTTTCGGTGTGGGCATTGTTTATTCGGGCAACGTTTACAGTTAAAATTGTGATGTTAATCTTGGTCGGGTCCTCGATTTGGTCTTGGGCGATTATTGTTCAGAAACTCATCAACTATCGGCAAGCGAAAAAAGATTCTGACATGTTCGACAGGGCCTTTTGGTCAGGCGAACAGTTGGACAAGCTTTACGAGCGGACTGGCAAAGAACCCACAGGCGGTTCAGAACGCATCTTTTCGGCGGCGATGTCGGAATGGCAGCGATCAACCAAACAAGACGGTGATTTGATAGCAGGTGTTCAGCAGCGCATCGATCGATCAATGGATGTGGCGATTGCGCGCGAAAGTGAGCAATTGAACCAAGGTCTAACATTCCTTGCAACTGTTGGTGCGATTGCACCGTTTGTAGGGTTGTTTGGAACGGTTTGGGGCATCAAAAACGCCTTTGAAGAAATCGCAATTCAACAAAACACTAACCTGGCCGTTGTCGCCCCCGGTATCGCAGAGGCACTGGTTGCCACGGCACTAGGTTTGTTGGCCGCGATTCCTGCGGTCGTCATGTATAATAAACTGTCGGGTGACGCGGACAAACTGATTGGCGACTATGACAGCTTTGCCGACGAGTTCGCGACGATCCTGTCGCGTCAGTTGGATACATAACATGGGCGCTGGTGTAGTCGGGCGCGGTGACAATGGCGGTGGTAAACGCCGTCGCAGTCACGCAAAGCGCAAACCAATGGCAGAGATTAACGTGACACCTTTCGTGGATGTGATGCTGGTTCTGTTGATCATTTTCATGGTGGCAGCACCGTTGCTGACGGTCGGTGTACCGATAGAACTGCCCAAAACGGCGGCTCAACCGTTGCCGACAGATCAACAAGAACCGTTGACGATTGCACTGTCCGCTGATGGTGTTTTGCAAATCCAGAATGAAGACGCTGATCGTGCAAACTTTATCGCACAATTACAGGCTATCGCCGCCGAACGTAACGACGACAAGGTTTTCCTACGTGTCGATGGATCGGTGCAATATGCACAGGTGGCCGAAATTATGGGTGCGCTTAATAAAGCTGGCTTTAACAATATCGGTTTGGTCACAGACGCAGGCGGACCTGCGTTGGACGGGACTGATCGCTAAGCATCATGGAAACCGGGGTCAAAATATCACTCGGAGGTCACGCGGTTCTGATTATCGCGGCGATATTCAATGGGCCATTGTTTCAGTCTGACGAAGGCGCTGAATTACAGATTGCCCAAGTTTCATTGATCTCGGGTAGTGAATTGGCCGCATTGGAAATCCAAACCGGACCGATGACAGCAGCCCCGTCTGACCCTGACTTACCAGAACAGCCTGACCCAGAGGCATCAGCCCCCGCACCAGCAGCGGCACCTGCGACGCCTGAACCGCCTGCGGTAACCGAAGTCACGGGGCAGGTGGCACCGCAGGAAGAAACTGCGGAAATCGCAAATACTGAAACGGCTTTGCTGACACCCAAGCCCGCAGAGCGTGTGGACACGACGCAACAAGAAGCGCCTGAAGCTCCCAAAGCACCAAAGCCTGACACCTCTGTTGCGCCTGCACCGTCACCCAAGCCTGTGGAAGGGCCCGTAAAGCCGACGATTGCAGAACCTGCGCCAAGCACGCCGGTGATTACACCAAAACCGCCACGCCCGTCGGCCGCACCGAAAAAATCACCGCGCCCAATGAAGCGTGCGGATCGCAAGCCTGTGCCAGTTGAAGTTCCAGAACCACCAAAACCAGCGCCAGCGCCTGATCCAGCACCTGAACCCAAAAAAGTGGTTGAAGTGGCACCAATTCCTGAAGTGAAGCAACCAACCGTTGAGGATAAGCCAGCACCGCGTCCACAAAACCTTGCGACTGCTCCAAAAACCGCCTCTGGTCAATCGGTTGCTGATTTGATCGCAGCGTCTCAAGCAGCAGAGGCCGCAGGTTCGCCCGACGGCGGAACGACAGGTACAGCATTCGGATCGCTCCTTAACCAGTCAGAGCGTGAAGGACTGATGTTTGCGATTGAGAAATGCTGGAACGTTCCAGCGGGTGTAAGAGATGCTGAAAACCTGGCTGTAACCGTAGGATTTGAGTTGCATCGTGACGGAGCCATAAAAGGTGCGGTCACCATGGTTAGCGCCCAAAGCCCGGATTCCCCGCTGACAAAAGTAGCCTTCCGCCAAGCACGCAGCGCTATCTTTCGCTGTCTTCCATATGATAACCTTCCCCAAGAAAAATACGACAACTGGAAAAAGGTCGAAGTGACCTTTAATCCAAAAGAAATGGTGCTGCGATGAGCGAAAGATTAGAAAAACTAACCTTAATCGGTGGTGTTGGTGCGCTCGTTGCAATCTGCGGGTTAGGTGCGCTTGGTATCTATAACAGCAAAGACGGGCCCAAAATGGGAGTTACCCAGCCGACTTCTGCCGTTTTGTCTCAGGCCGAGGCCGTGACCAGCACCGATATAGTTGCTGCGGATGTCACCCAAAATACCAACGAGGATGTGGTCGCAGTGATTGAAGCTGCTGACAACGCTCCAGTTGAAATCTCGGACCTGTCGCCTGAAATGCAAGTCATGGAGCGCGAAGCAGCTGAGCTGCAAGCAGAACTGGATGCGTTGGTCGCACAAGAAGAGGCCGCTAGGCAGGCTGCTGCTGCACAAATTGCCGCTGAAGAGGCCGCAGTCAAAAAGGCTGCCGCCGAAGAACTTGCCGCTAAGGAAGCCGCTGCCGCACAAGCTGCTGCCGAAGAGGCTGCTGCTAAAGAAGCCGCTGCTGCTCAAGTTGCTGCCGACGAACTTGCTGCTAAGGAAGCCGCTGCCGCACAAGCTGCTGCCGAAGAACTTGCCGCTAAAGAAGCCGCTGCCGCACAAGCTGCTGCCGACGAGCTTGCTGCCAAGGAAGCCGCTGCAGCGCAAGCTGCTGCCGACGAGCTTGCCGCTAAAGAAGCCGCTGCCGCACAAGCTGCCGCCGACGAGCTTGCTGCTAAAGAAGCCGCTGCCGCACAAGCTGCCGCCGACGAGCTTG
>CALDZS010000069.1 GCA_937944065.1 uncultured Amylibacter sp.
AAGGCTGCGGGCGTTGAATTTGACGATGTGGATTATGTGTTATGTACGCACTTGCATACAGATCATGTCGGTTGGAACACACGGTTGGTGGATGGACGCTGGGTGCCTACATTCCCAAACGCGCACTACATGATCCCATCCGCCGATGAACAAGTTTACCGTGCGCAAAACGGCGACATGTTTAAAGAAAGTGTATTACCTGTCATTGAGGCAGGCCAAGCCGAGATGGTAGAGGCAGGCCATATGCTGGGCGACTATGTAACGCTGTTGCCGACACCAGGACATACGGCGGGGCATGTGTCCGTTAAGCTGAGCAGCGGTGATCAACAAGCGGTCATTACAGGCGACGCCTTGCACTCGACGGTGCAATGCGCACATCCTGACTGGCATTTTAAATATGATGCGGATGCGAATATGGCGGTGGCATCTAGAAAGCGTCTGCTTGAAGATGTTGCAGAATCAGGGTGCATTCTTTTGGGCAGCCATTTTGCACTGCCATCTATTGGTCGGGTAACCCGTGAAAAAGGAACATTTCGCTGGATCGCGTGATCCGCAGTGCGTTTTAAAAATTTTTGGTCGCTATAATATTTTGCAGCTATATCCCGCTATAATCAACGTCCAATCGGGTATAAAGCTGTTCTTTTTGATCGGCGATAAACTTTGCTATTTCTTTCAGCAAAGGCACATAGTCTAGCAATTCCTGCATGGTTTCATCGCTGGCCGTTAGGGACACAGAGACACTAGAATTAATTGGTTTGCTAGCGGTTACGATAGGTACTGCGATAGTTACGACTGTCGGTTGGCATTCTCTGTCACATAACGCGAACCCCTGATCTTGGATTTTGTCGAGTTCTGCCAAGAAAACGACATCGTCCGTGATTGTGTGTTTGGTTTCTTTACTAAGGCCATGTTGAATAATATCTGATGCCAAGTTCCGCGGATTGAATGCCAAAATTGAACGACCGCTGGCACTGCAATGCGTGGGGAATGCGGACCCAACGCTCAGGCTCGTGGGTGGAAAGTTGCGTAGTTGACTTTGGGCGACGACCACAGTGCTTTTGCCTTCTAAGCGCGATATATTGAACAAATAGCCTGTTTTTTTTGCGGCCTGCTGCAAACAATCAAGCGCACGTTCTTGCATAAGTTGGCTATCTATCAAGCTTTTGGTCAGCCGCAACAAACGCTGAGAAGTCTTATAGCGGGCGGGGCGCCCGTCTTTTACCGCAAACCCGGCTTGTCGCAATGTTTCTAACGCGCGATATCCAGCTGTGCGGTCTATCGCCATCTTTTTAGCAAGCTCTTTTGCTGTCAGACCGCCGGGCAGGGCGGCCAGCAATTCCAACGCTTGCATAGATCGTAGCGCAGATGATTTTGTTGGTCGGGCATTGTGTTCGTTCATAACGACGCGCCTTTCCGTAATCAGATAATATGGTTTTATCTTAGCACAATCCTAGCTTGTTTTAGTAAAAATAAATCCCAGCAGGTTCAATAGGATTTGTGCGGCAAGGATCGACGTGCTGTCTGTGTGATCATAGGCTGGTGCAACTTCGACCAGATCAATGCCGATAATATCATGCGTTTTGGCGACCTGTTGCAGAAGTTCAAGCACTTCGTAATATAGAAACCCACCATGGCTGGGTGTGCCTGTTCCGGGCGCAATGGATGGGCAAAATGCGTCAATGTCGATTGTGATGTAGAGTTTGCCTTTGGGGATGCGGGCGGCGGCGGCATCTATGCCCATCTTGCGAATTTGGCGCACCGACTGAATGTCTGACCCCATTGCACGCGCATCGACATACCCTTCTTTGGCGGTCGAGCTGACGTTGCGAATACCGAATTGCGACAGACCACTGACATAAGATTTCTCAGCTGCGCGGCGCATTGGGTTGCCATGACCGTACCGCACGCCGTGGCGTTCATCTACGAAATCCAGATGGGCATCGATTTGCAGTATATGAAACGCGCCCACATCGTCGAAGGCATTGATGCACGGGATGTTAACCGAATGATCGCCGCCCAAAACCACAGGTATCGCACCCCCCTTGCGGGCTGCGCGCACGGCGGTTTCAATATTTGCGTGACTTTGCATAGTATCAGTATGGATGATGTCAGCATCGCCCATATCAACGATCCGAACCTCTTCCGTCAGATATGTCGTGTCATCTTCGTGGTCGTATGCGCCAGCATGGCCAAAAGAAAACAGCGTTGACGCCTCTCGGATCGAACGCGGTCCGAAACGCGCGCCTGACCTATATTGCGCGCCAAAATCAAACGGGGCACCAATAATGGCTACATCTGCATCAAGTTTTGACCAATCTTCGACATAGGGTCGTTTGCCAAATGTTGCGATGCCCACAAATGGTAGATTTAGTCTGCCGTCTTCATATCCGTGATCTGCCATAAGCTGTCCCCATATTTCCGTAAAAACAGACCTGCATTCCCACCAAGAGTCAATTGGTTTGGGGTGGGGTGTCTGTGCCAAATCTGATAGTGACATAAAACATTGCTTAGATCACAAAATTTGCTTCCCTTTTGGATCAGTCCGTGAGATAGGCAATCGTCAATATCGATAGCTCTTGGAGAAGACCAATGGAGATACGTGAGGCACTAACCTTTGACGATGTATTGCTGGAACCTGGGGCATCAAAAGTGCTGCCAGCCACTGCGGATACACGGACATTTGTGACGAAAACCATCGGGATGAATATCCCTATTCTAAGTTCTGCCATGGATACGGTGACAGAGGCAAAGATGGCCATTGCGATGGCGCAGGCTGGTGGCATAGGTGTAATCCATCGTAATTTGACTGAACAAGAACAATCGGACGCGGTGCGCCGTGTGAAACGGTTTGTGTCTGGCACAGTTTACAATCCAATTACCTTGAGCCCAGATCAAACACTGGCAGATGCCAAAGCATTGCAAGAACGTTATCGCATCACTGGTTTTCCAGTGGTCGACGCCGAAGGGCACGTGCTGGGCATCGTGACCAATCGTGATATGCGATTTGCCACCGACGATAAAACGCCCGTTTCGGTCATGATGACGTCTGACAATCTAGCAATTGTCGGCGAGCGCCCAGATTTGGCTGACGCAAAATCGATGATGCATGCGCGGCGCATTGAAAAGCTGTTGGTCGTCGATAAAGATAACAAGCTAACAGGTTTGCTGACAATTAAGGATCTGGAACAGGCGGTTCTAAATCCGCAGGCTTGTATGGATGAACTGGGCCGTTTGCGGGTCGCCGCTGCGTCGACCGTTGGCGACAAAGGTTTTGCGCGGTCTGAAGAGCTGATTGATGCTGGTGTTGACCTGTTGGTAATTGATACTGCCCACGGCCATTCCGAGGGTGTTGGTAAGTCTGTTTCTGCGATTAAATCGAAATACCCTGACGTGCAGGTTGTGGCTGGCAACGTGGCCACTGGTGCGGCGACGCATGCTTTGATTGATGCGGGTGCCGATGCAGTGAAGGTTGGCATTGGGCCCGGCTCTATTTGCACCACACGTATTGTGGCGGGTGTTGGTATACCGCAATTGACCGCGATCAATGACGCGGCGGAAGCTGCGCAAAAATCTGGCACACCTGTGATTGCAGATGGGGGCATCAAGTTCTCGGGCGATTTTGCCAAGGCGATTGCGGCGGGCGCTAGCTGCGCCATGGTCGGATCAATGTTGGCAGGCACAGACGAAGCACCCGGCGAAGTTATCCTTTATCAGGGGCGCTCTTACAAATCATACCGTGGTATGGGGTCGGTTGCCGCAATGGCCCAAGGATCGGCAGATCGTTATTTCCAAAAAGAAGCGAGTTCGGACAAATTGGTACCAGAAGGTATCGAAGGGCAAGTCGCGTATAAAGGGGCTGCTGGGACGGTTCTGCACCAAATGGTCGGCGGATTGCGCGCGTCCATGGGCTATACTGGGTGTCCAGATATCGCATCTATGCGTAAGGATTGTAAATTCGTGCGAATTTCCAATGCGGGTCTGGCTGAAAGCCATGTGCATGATGTTCGCATTACGCGCGAAAGCCCGAATTACAGGGTTGGTTGATGACACCCGCCGCCCGATATGCCGCGGGGCAGACCGTTCTTGATGCTATTGAAGACGGCCAAGCCGCCGAACAGGCGTTGCTAGGTTGGGCCAGATCGAACCGATATGCAGGATCAAAAGACCGTGCCGCCGTGCGCGACATAGTGTTTTCCTGCCTGCGATCATGGCGCTCCTATCAGCATGCCACGGGTTTACCTGGTGCCAAAGGCGCCATCGTGGGTCATGTACTTGCGCAAGGACTGGACGTTGCAGATGTCTTTTCTGGTCAAGGTTATGCACCTGCACCTTTGACCGATGAAGAATTGGCCATGTTAGCCACCGCGAAAGCCCCGCCAAGCAAAGCGGTAGAGTATGATCTGCCAGATTGGCTGTGGCCGATGGCGGAACATATCGCGCATGAAAATTTGGTGGCGCTAAAGGATCGTGCGCCGATTGATCTACGGGTTAATTTACAAAAGACAACGGTGACTGATGCGCAAAAATTGCTATCGAACGAAGGCGTCGAAACGACACCAATATTGCAGTGTAAAGCAGGGCTGCGCGTTCAGGGCCATACACGCAAAGTCCTAAATACCAGCGCGTATCTAGATGGGTATGTAGAGTTGCAAGATGCGGGATCACAGCAATTGATTGATATGCTTCCAATGCTGGCGGGCACTGTTTTGGATTATTGCGCAGGCGGTGGTGGTAAATCATTGGCGTTGGCGTCCGTTCAACCCGATGTGAATATCGTAGCCTATGATATCAACACCAAACGACTGACAGACTTGCCTGCGCGGGCGGAACGTGCCGGGATGGCCATCACCATCTTGGACACTGATCCAGCCGAGCAAAGCCAGAAGTTTAATCATGTCCTAGTCGACGCACCCTGTTCTGGTTCAGGTGCTTGGCGGCGTAGCCCTGCCGGCAAGTGGCGCCTAACTTCTGACGATTTGGACGCAACAATCGAAACTCAGCTTAGCATTTTGAACAGAGTTAAGACGCTTGTGACCGATGGTGGAAACCTCGTTTATATGACCTGTTCTATTTTTCGCTCAGAAAACGAAGATCAAGTTGAGAGATTTTTGGCGCAAAACACGGACTGGCGTTGCTCGCTAACGGAAACAATTCTTGTATCAGATCAAAGCGACGGGTTTTTCTGCGCAATATTAAACAAATCTGCACTATAGGCTAAAAACCCATCTCCTGTTAACCTATCGTTAAAGTTGAGTATCCAAACGAGGGTTCAACACAGGAGTTAGTTTTGACTCAAATTATCAAACGGTTGATTGGCCCACATTATATTGGTTGGATCATGGTGCTTGTGCTGGTGATCCTGACGCTGGTCTTGGCTTACTTGCTGCCTAATTACTTAACAATTGCAATTTTCGTGAGCAGCTTTGTGGGTTTTACCAGCGTCTATGTCCTTTCGGGCATTCGGGTAAGTCAGGCTGCCCTCGATGCCGTTTCAAATAGTATCATGAAAGCAGCGCGATTATTATCCGCCCCGTTTCAATCCGCAAATTTGGTTGATGAAGCGCATTTCGCGATAATCGATGCCTTGCCGATCGCTGGAATTTTAATCGCTCCTAATGGAAAAATATCAAAGTCAAATAAATCAGCACAAAGCCTGCTGTGCCTCGCCGAAGATGAGCAACCGATTTTTTCAGATGTCGTTCGTACGTTGGCGCGGCCGATCAACGAGGTTTTACAACAGGGGAAAACCAAACGCGGATTTGGACAACCGATCATGCTGACTGCAAAACGCGCAGAGCCCGAACTTTTCCTTCAGGTGTCACTGTCCTCGCTAGATATATCTGGCCTTGATTATACAATCGCTGTGCTGAATGACGCGACAGAACTAAAAACTCTAGAAGCGCAATTTGTTCAAAGTCAGAAGATGCAAGCAATTGGGCAATTGGCAGGCGGCGTGGCCCATGATTTTAACAATCTTCTCACAGCCATCTCTGGTTATTGCGACTTGTTAAAATTGCGCCATGAACGGGGTGATCCCGATTACAGTGATCTTGTTCAAATCGAAAACAATGCCAATCGCGCGGCGGCCTTAGTTGGCCAATTGTTGGCCTTTTCACGCAAACAAACTTTGCAGCCCAAAGCGGTGCAAGTAAATGACACGTTGACGGATTTGACGCATTTGTTGAACCGGTTGGTTGGTGAAAAAATCACACTGCGCCTTGATCAAAGCAATGTGTTGCCGCTGGCCTATGTAGATAGCCGTCAACTGGAACAGGTCATAATGAATCTGGTGGTTAATGCGCGCGATGCCATGAAAAATGGTGGATCGATCTGGATTAGAACCAAATCCGTTGTGTATCAGTCGGATCATAAGCGCGATAAAGTTAAACTTTATGCTGGTCAATATGTTCTGATCGAGGTGACGGACGAAGGATCTGGAATCGCACCCGAAGATATTGCCAAGATTTTCGAACCGTTCTTTAGCACCAAAAAGGTGGGTGAGGGAACGGGGCTGGGTTTGTCGACCGCTTACGGTATCATCAAACAGACGGGTGGATATATTTTTGCCGACAGTGAACTTGGCAAAGGAACGACATTTTCGATCTTCTTACCCGTTGTGGCTCCTAAAGAGGTGAAAAAAGAAACGGTGCCTGAAAAGCGTGCGTCGAATAATACAGGGTTAACGGGTGTTAGAGTGTTGCTGGTCGAGGATGAAGATCCCGTGCGCGCCTTCGCATCCAGGGCTTTGGCAATGCAAGGCGTGGAGCTGTTACAGGCTAGATCAGGCGAAGAAGCGTTGGAAATTGCGCAGAAAAACGGTCACGCGATCGATGTGATCATCTCTGATGTTATTATGCCAGGAATGAACGGCCCAGAATGGGTCCGCAAGGCAGGGGAGTACTGCAAAGACACAAAGATCATTTTCATGTCTGGCTACGCCGAAGAGGTATTTGATACCGAGAACACATCGGACAAAAGCTATACTTTCTTACCAAAGCCATTTTCCTTAAAAGATCTGATCGCCACATTGTCAAAAAGCGTGGATCGCGATTAGACCGTTGCCGAATGATAAAGATCAAAATCTGCTTTTTGACGTTGTTCTAGTTCGCGCTTTAACGTCGGACTAAGGGTCAGCAACGCTGTCGGTGAAACATTCAAATGCTCTAGGGCGACCGACTGGTTCAATCGTTCGCACAGAAACTTGGACACCGCAGACATATTTTCGTATCGAAACAGGCGATCTACGCCAACGCTATCGTCACGCAGTCGCAAAAACTTGTGTTGGCTTCCCAAATCGGCGAACGCGGGACGCGTCTCTGCCAAATAAGCCTCTATAAATTGATTAAAGCTGACAGTGGCAGTACTGTTCGGATGCCCCAATAGCGCATCGCGACGACGATACCGATACCAACTGCCCAACCAATCCAGCGGCTCGCGCATCAGCGCCACTTTGCAAAGGTCGTCACCTGTATACTTCGAGACGAAAGGGGCGATCAGACGATTGAACCTGCGCGGGGGGATATGTTTAATTTCGGGATTCCCCTGAAATATCATGTCCGCAAATGGGCTGAACCCATGCTCAATCGCAGTGCTACCCGTCTTCGGGGTCGCAAAAAACACTAACTTTGCTTGCAGAAAAACCAGCATTTATAACCGTTTAGTTGTTTTCCAGCCTCATTGGCTTTGGAGTTTACTATTCATAAAGGAACAACAGCCAAAGTGGAAATGTAAAATTTGTCTTGAAATGTTCCTGTTTTAGTCTCATAACAAATTTAAGAGAACAAAAGTGAACATAACCGCAATTGCATTGCAATTTGAACAGAAAAAAGGGAAGAGTTATGGCGACTGCATTATTGGATTTGGGCGAGAGAAAAGCAATGGATAAACAAAAAGCACTAGAGGCGGCGCTGGGCCAGATCGAGCGTCAGTTCGGTAAAGGCTCTATCATGAAGCTGGGCGATGACAGTGCGCGTATGGATATCGAGGCGACGTCGACAGGCTCTATCGGTTTGGACATCGCATTGGGCATTGGCGGCCTGCCAAAAGGCCGCATCGTCGAGATTTATGGGCCTGAAAGTTCTGGTAAAACCACATTGACGCTGCACGCCATTGCGGAAGAGCAGAAAAAGGGCGGCATTTGCGCCTTTGTGGACGCAGAGCACGCACTTGATCCATCCTATGCGAAAAAGCTGGGCGTGAATATTGATGAATTGCTGATCTCGCAGCCAGATGCAGGTGAGCAGGCATTGGAAATTACTGATACGCTGGTCCGCTCTGGTGCTGTGTCCATGGTTGTGGTCGATAGTGTCGCGGCATTAACTCCGCGCGCAGAACTCGAAGGCGATATGGGTGACCATCAGGTCGGCGCGCAAGCACGTCTCATGTCACAAGCCATGCGCAAATTGACAGGTTCAATTTCTAAATCTGGTTGTATGGTAATCTTCATCAACCAAATCCGCATGAAAATCGGTGTTATGTTCGGCTCTCCTGAAACCACATCGGGTGGTAATGCGTTGAAGTTCTATTCATCCGTTCGACTAGACATTCGCCGCATTGGCGCGATCAAGGATCGTGACGAAGTTGTGGGCAACCAAACCCGCGTGAAAGTTGTGAAAAATAAAACCGCAACGCCATTTAAACAGGTTGAGTTTGACATCATGTATGGTGAAGGCATTTCTAAACGCGGCGAGATTGTCGACCTTGGTGTAAAGCTGGGGCTGGTCGAAAAGTCAGGCAGTTGGTTTTCATACGGCGATCAACGTATTGGGCAGGGGCGCGAGAACGCTAAGAACTTCCTAAAAGATAACCCAGGCGTGGCATGGGAAATCGAGGATAAAATTCGCGCTGCTAACGGTTTGGATTTTGATATGCCAAAGCCTGAAATCGAAGCAGTGAAAGCCGCTGACAAAGATGCGGTTCTAGAAGAATAAATCTTTCCAGTATCAAAGGTTTTATTAGGGGCGCTTTTAGGTGCCCCTTTTTGCATGTAAGCCCAAGATCATCTCTGGCAGTTCAAGCTGTGGACAGTTGCGTAAAGCCACTTTAAAACACCGTTAACAAT
>CALDZS010000070.1 GCA_937944065.1 uncultured Amylibacter sp.
CTGGTGGCTTATGTCATGGCAATAAATGTAGAACCAGAAGACGAGATCGTGATCAAGTTCGCAGGACCTAATGGCATGATTAGCAACACTACCAGTAAACCACTAGATCGGCGTAAATCTCGGCTGTTGCGGTTTGCAGGAAAAATGCGCCCCAAAGGTGGTTGGGCGCAAGGCGAGTATAGCGCAAAAATTAGTATTCTGCGCGGTGGTAAGCCAATAGCAGCCCGTCACGTGAAACTGGTTAGTAAATAGCGGCAGGATTGTTTCTGTCGGGTGCGGTAGAAATTACTACACATCGCAATCGGTATGGCTGGTCGTGTCGCAAACAAGCTAGACGAGGTTAAAATATCGACCGAAGCTTGCCAGACATACGGAGGTTCTCATGCGGTTTAATGGTGCAATGTTGATCGATTTGAAACGCTATCCCATTCATCAAAATGGTACAGAACGCGATGCGCTATTGGCAGGAGTTCGACAAGATTTAGCGCAAGATGGTTGCGCCGTGCTGAAGGGTTTTCTGACGCCATCGGGCATCGAAGCGTTGACACAAGAGGCTGATAGCGTAGCGGACAAAGGGCATAAATCGTTTAGTCGCACCAACGCCTATTTTACCGAGGACGATCCCAGCTTGCCCAAAGATGACCCACGTCGACAATTTTTCGAACGGTCAAACGCTTTTATACCCGCAGACAATTTTGCCAAGGACGGTCCTTTACGCACCGTACATGATTTCGACGGGTTTGATCAGTTCATTCAGGATTGCCTACAGGAAAAGAAGTTCTTTCGGTATGCCGACCCACTTGCAGACGTGATTATCAATATGGCTGATGCAGGCAACGGGTTTCCGTGGCATTTTGACACGAATAACTTCACAGTGACGCTCGCCATCCAGAATGCCGAGGCGGGTGGTACGTTCGAATACGCCGCAGGAATACGGGAAAAATCTGAATCTTTTGATGAGGTGAAGCGCGTGTTGGACGGTACTTCCGAAAAAATCACCGCACTAGAATTGGAACCTGGGGATTTGCAGCTGTTTCGCGGGCGATATTCCCTGCATCGTGTTGCACCACTTACGGGTGATCGCCCGCGATATGTTGCGATCTTTTCTTACGTAGAGGAACCCGGAATGGTGGGCAGCGTGACCAGAACAGAGCAGCTATACGGTCGATCGCTGCCCATACATAAAGAGCGGGCAGGGCAGCGCACAGATACGTTTATAGACTAGCGCGATCTTTCATCCGATGATTGGAGGGCAAGTGAACGCTAATATCTGAGAAATTAGTTGATTTCGTCGCGTGTTATCCAACCACCGCCATATATGCGGGTGCCATCTTGATCATAGAATACACAGGCTTGTCCTGGTGACACCCCTTCTTCTGGTGACAGCAGTTCGACCGTTGCTGTGGTTGCAGAGGTCGCGCGGATGATCGCTGGCCGCGGAGCCCGCGTGGATCGGACACGCACGGCGACTTCGCGTTCTGCAACACCCTCGAACGGCTCGTCACCCAGCCAGTTCACCTCTTTGATGGGGAAGGTGCGTGTGGCCAAAGCCTCTTTTGGGCCGACAATGACTTGTTTTGTGTTCGCATCCAGTTTGATGACGTATAGTGGCTCGCGCCCACCAATGCCCAAACCGCGCCGCTGGCCAACAGTATAGTGGATGATGCCTTTATGTTGGCCCAGAACTTCGCCGTCCAGATGAACGATGTCACCTGGATCAGCCGCTTCTGGCCGCAGTTTCTCTATCACTGCGGCGTAAGATCCATTGGGCACAAAACAAATATCTTGGCTGTCAGGCTTGTCTGCTACAGGTAGGCCGAATTTGCGCGCTAGATCGCGGGTTTCCGCCTTGGATTTCAAATGACCAAGGGGAAAGCGCAGATAGTCTAGTTGATCCTGTTTGGTAGAAAACAAGAAATAGGACTGATCGCGGTCACCGTCGGCAGCCTTGTGAAGCTCTGCTTTTTCGGGGCCTTCAAAGCGTTGGATATAGTGACCAGTCGCCATGCAGTCCGCTTCTAAATCCTTGGCAGTTTCCAACAGATCGCGAAATTTCACCCGCTCGTTGCACCGAATGCATGGCACTGGCGTTGCACCCGCTAGATAGGCATCTGCAAACTCGTCAATCACGCTTTCCTTAAACTTGTTTTCATAATCCAACACGTAATGTGGAAATCCCATTTCCTCGGCCACACGGCGCGCATCATGTATGTCACGCCCAGCGCAGCAGGCGCCTTTTTTGGCCAAAGCTGCACCATGATCATAAAGTTGCAAGGTCACGCCAACCACATCATAGCCTTCTGATGCGAGCTGTGCGGCCACAACAGAGCTGTCCACACCGCCGGACATTGCAACCAAAACGCGCGTGTCTTTTGGGTCTTTGGCAAAGCCCATGGAATTTAAAGATGGCATGAAAGCATCCTCCTATTAGGGCGCAATATATTAAAACCTTAGCTACTAACAAGACCGCGTTTCATATGTGTTTAACGAAGCCATGGCAGGTATGTCGGCGTAGTAGTTCAGAGGCGTCAATGTATATCAAAAAAGAGACAGGTCCAATAGAAGTGGCTTTGCCGAATGGTCGGCGGTTAAATAGGTCTGATTTGCCAGACCGATCAACCAAAAGGTGGGTTTCGCGATTGAAAATGGTTGTGGTTCAGGCCGTGAAATATGACCTTATCAGCTCAGACGAAGCCTGCGAACTGTACGAATTGTCCAAAGAAGAGCTGGAATCTTGGGTTTCGCTGTCAGAAAACCATGGCGCCATCGCATTGAGGGCCACAGCA